>JAOUKM010000083.1 GCA_029882535.1 Candidatus Bathyarchaeota archaeon | reverse complement strand
AAAGAAGCTGTTGGGTATTCTCACCAAGACAGATCTAATGCATATACTGAGAAAACGCTTGTGAAAATTGTATGGATTACGCTTTCATATCTATTTATCAAGCAACCTTAAAATGTCGAATAGAATTTAGATATGTATGTGAAAGATATGAAGACTAAATCATACTTTCAGAAGATCCTTGTTCCTGTGGATGGTTCGCATTCTTGTTTTCACGCAAAAATGCTCGCTGCTTTGATTGCCAAGAAATTCCAGTCAAAAGTAACTGTTATCCACGTAGTCGCACACGAGTTCATGCATCCAGAGCTGAAAGCCCAACATCGATTACCTCCTTCAATCCTACATGAAATTGAAAACTCGTATTTAAAAGCGGGAAGAAAAATTATACGAAACGCCGAGGAACTGTTTAGAGAAGAAGGCGTAGAAGTCGATGCCAGACTCGTCACATACGAAGATCCAGCCGAAACCGCCCTACAGCTGGTTAAAGAAGAAGGATACGACTTGGTGGTGATAGGAAACCGTGCGAAAAACCAAGCTGAACGCTTCTCCCTAGGAAGCGTTGCCGAAAAGGTTGCAAGGCACGCTGAATGCCCTGTTCTCATCGCTAAACAAAAGCCGGAAAAAATTACGAAAATGCTTGCGGCGATCGATGGCTCCAAACACGCATACAAAGCACTTGAATACGCCGTTCAACTAGCCCAGAAGCACAACTCAAAGATAACGTTGCTCAATGTTGAAGAGGACAAGCTGTTTCGTCTAGAGCCAAAAGCGATAGAAGGGGTGGGTAAAAGCATCCTATGCGACGCGGCGACTAAAATTAAAGAAGTAGACTTTGACAAACGGCTAGAATTTGGCAGCCCAGCAGAAACCATCATTAAAGTTGCAAAGAAGGAAAATTATGACCTCATCATTGTCGGAAGTAGAGGGCTAAGTAGTGTAAAACGGTTCTTCCTTGGCAGCGTGAGCGATGACGTAAGCATGCATGCAAGATGTTCGGTACTAATAGTCAGGTGAAAAGCAGATTCTATTTGCGCGCGCGTATGGTAACTTCATAAGATTTAATGTATGTTACTAAACAAAAAAGAGGCGAATTTTCAGTTGAAAATATCACCCACAAGAAGTTAATTGTAGCCCACCCAGATAACTCAATTCTAGAGGCCTTTGAAAAGATGAAAGACCATGAAATAGGGCGCATCCTTATAGTTAACGAAAAGAACCCCAAAGAAACTGTGCTGTGTTTTGACTAGAACAGACATCCTAAGCGCACTTAAAAACCGCCCATAAAATTATTTCTGCATAGGTCTCGTGTAAATCTTTATTCCAAACAAAAACATCATTTAGCGGCACGTTTGAGGCCTTCTCTGAAGCCTCTAATGTTTGCTTTTATTGCAGTTTCAGGCACGCTGTCGGTTATAGCCCTCTCAACAGCCTCCTCTTTCACAATGCCAGTTATCTTAGTTAAGGCTCCTAACATGATGACGTTGGCATAAAGCCTTGATTTCAGTAGCTTCGCAGCAGTTTTTGTCGCTGGAATTTTGAAAACTTTTGCCTTTGTTTCGAGTAGGTGTTCTACCTTATCTTTGTCAA
>JAOUKM010000082.1 GCA_029882535.1 Candidatus Bathyarchaeota archaeon | reverse complement strand
TTTAGCCATATATCTCTTTCCATGCATCCATTCCAGTCCAATTTTGTCTATCAAAATTTCTTCCACAAGTCAAAAACCTAAAAGAAGGAGCATTAACTACCATAAAGTGAAGAACTTGATGGAGAGATGACTCTTGGTGAAAGTTTTTGTCGTTTATGACACAAAGTATGGCAACACAAAGCTTGTAGCAGAAACGATCGTGGAGGGAATGAGAGAAGTCGAAGAAATAGAAACCACCATCAGCGATGTCGAGGAAGTCGACCTTGAAAGGGTGGCTGATTATGATGCAATATTGATAGGGTCGCCAAATCACGGGGGAAGACCTGTCGGCGGTATCAAAAAGCTTATCGATAAACTTGGCAAACTTGACTTAAAAGCCAAGTGGATCGCTGTTTTCGACACCTATATGGGAAAAGACTTCGAAAAGGCAATGAAGAAAATGGAGAAGAGAATCGGTGAAAAGGTTCCTAGCCTGAAGATAATAGCTTCTGGCCTATCAATAAGAGTTGACGGAATGAAAGGCCCCATCACAGATGGCGAGCTCCCTAAATGCAAAGAATTCGGAAAGAAGATAGCAACTCAACTCAAAGCTTAACCACCTATCTTTGAAGAAACTTCTAGAAAACAACTCATCTACTTATCAGCACAATTCCTTAGCTTCGAAAGATAAGAATTCTCGAGAAAAACCCATTGCTACATTAAACCGAAAAACGCCAGTAGAAGCGAAGCTACGCTGAAGTATATCGTTACAGTAGCTACATCACTTATCATTGTTGCAAAGGGTCCAGATGCAATAGCCGGATCTAAGTTCACCTTCTTGAATAGGAAAGGGAAGCCTGTTGAAATAAAGACCGCAGAAATTATACTTAAGAACATGGAAAACCCGATAATAAGCCCCAGCACCGAGTTTTGCCAACCTAGAAGGGCAATTGTTGAAAGCAGCAATCCACATGCTAACGCAAGAGCAAGTGCTACGGCAAATTCCCTGACAAAATAGGCCTTCAAGGAGAGCTTTGGGTCTAACGCTATGGCCCGAACAGTTAGGGTTTCTGACTGCGTGCCAACAGCATCGCTTAGATATGCCAAAACTGGGGCAAACGCTGCCAGAGCCAGCAAGGTATTCAAAACATGTTCAAAACTGCTTATTATGGAGGCTGTGATTGTTCCTCCCAAAACTCCTATTATTAGCCAAGGCAGCCTCGTTTTTATCATTGTCCCGGCAGAAGATTTGATTGTAGTATACTCCTTTCCAACCTTGTGAAAAATGCCACCGAATTTGAAAATGTCTTCACGGACTTCTTCATTGAATATCTGGAGAATAGTATCATAGGGCACGATTCCAAGGAGACGTTTTTCTCTGTCAACAACTGGTATTGCTTTTATCTTGTTCGAGAGGGCGAGATAGACTATTCTTTCCTGATGTGTCAAAGGATGCGAAAAAACCAACTTCTTTTTCATGATTTCTTCAACATTAGCATCTTTGTTGGAAGCATGGACCTCTTTGATGGAAATTGCACCCTTCAACACTTCATCATTGTCAACAACATACACGTAATCTATGGTGTCAAACGCATCTGCTTTGTCCAAAAGCATATTCTCAACATCTTTGATTTTTTCGCCAATTTTCACCC
>JAOUKM010000081.1 GCA_029882535.1 Candidatus Bathyarchaeota archaeon | reverse complement strand
GACACAGAAGCAGAAGAAGAGCCCTAAAACCATTTCCCATAAAACGAAAAGTCGTTGTTGACACCTCTAAAATAACAACAACAAAAGACAACCAGACAACCGAAAAATGCTTTCGAAGTCTTTAACACAACATGCCAACTTTCGGGTAACTGCTTAACAACCAGGAAAGAGTATTAATGCTGTTATCTATGGTTTTTGGCTGGTAGCAAACTTATGCCATAAGTAGAAAAAGAGGAGCCGGAATTGCTACAAAATCTTCACTTATAAGAGTTTGCTTACCCGTATAAACCAATATTCCTCTAACCCTTAACTGCCTACTTAGCCTGACTAGCTTTTTCACGTGATCACTATTGATTTTCTGACCAGAATAAACTTCTATTGGGACGAGTTTTCCTTTGATATCTACTAAAAAGTCTATTTCCTTGCCGGGTTGCGGCTTATAATAAAACATTTTCCTCTTCAGCAATCTCATATCCTGAATGACTTCTAAAGAAAGTATCATATGAGCAACATTACTAGCAACAACCATTTCCGTTATAACACTTTTCCACTTGCCTAACACATTCAAAACCATAGAATAAGGCGCCCTACTCCCCGCACTTATAGCCTTGAAGGCATAGAACATTAATGGATCCCAAAAGTAAAATTTCTTAGGACTTTTCGCCGGAGCCCTACGCCTGCTAAACTCTTTCAGCTTCGACACTTCAAGCAGAACAAAGGCATCCACAAGATAGTCCAAATATTGTTTAACCGTATTATGTGAAATTCCAAGCTTGCCAGCTAAACTGTTAGCACTAGTTTCCTTTATTGGAACGGTCTCAAAGGGTCCTCTTGCAGCCTCTAACAATTCCCAAAGAACATTATAAAGCGTGTCTTCATTTAACCGCCACCTTGTTGCATCTTTGACTGCAAGATCCACAAACTCCATGTAAACGCTCGGATTTATCCTTCCCAAAGTAAGATGCTGCCGAATCGCAAGTGGGAAACCACCCGTCAAAAGATAATCCTCAAAATACGCATAAAGCTCATTCAAGTAAGTTTCACCCATCTCTAAAGTCGATGGCATCTTACCCCCAAGCTTCGTAAGTTCCATAAAAGCATCAATTCTCTTCTGAACTTCTAAGAATCTCTCACTGGTAAAGAAATCTCTAAGTGCATGCTTACCAGCCAACTGTTCCTTGTAATATGCATATTCAGAAAACTTCATCGGAAAAAGCAGCTTGTCGTTACCACCTTCTAACATCACTCCTTTTCTTAACCCAAGAACCTCAGCACCCCTTTTAACATCTAAACTGTGACTACCAGTAATCAACATCTTAACCTTATTTTTAGACAAAAGACCCGCATCATAGAGATCCTTCACAGCAACCTGCCAGTTTCGCAGACTACTCACTTCATCAAGAAAAACATAAGCATCACCGGGATAATCCGCCCTTCTCGCAAGAAAATCTCGCATTATACTAGCTAAACCCTCAACGCCACCCAATCCAGGCCTATCACAACGTATGTAAGCCACCTTCAACGGACTGACCCTATCCGAATGAGAAAGACTACGCAAAAAAAGTTCCCTAAGCAAGAGCTTCACTAAGGTAGTTTTCCCAACACGCCTCGGTCCCCTTAAACTTACAAGAACATAATCCTCGGCAACATCAAAAAGAATATTCTTTCTCAAAACAAAAAGAAGCCG
>JAOUKM010000080.1 GCA_029882535.1 Candidatus Bathyarchaeota archaeon | reverse complement strand
TCTTTCTTTTTTGTTCCAGTCTACGAAGAGGAGAATGCTGGATGTGATTGTTAGTAGGCCGAAAATGTTTATGGCGTTTAGTCTCAGAGTCTCGGATATTTTTCCAATTAGCCCCGGGGTTTCCTCTAAGCCAACACCCTTAACCTTAAGAAAAGCTAATTGTTTTCTAACCGACATAGCAAGGGTTTCCTCGTGTTCTATGATTGTTTCGTGAACTTTATTGAGAAGCTGATTCGAGTCTTCGTTTTCTGACGCGTACAAAATTAGTGAGTCATAATTCAAAGATAGTCCCAGCAGATGGGAATGGGCTCTGACCGTTTCGGTTAGTTCTTGAATTACTTCAGGTTTTTCGGAAACGCCGAGACCCACAACTGTAATCGACATGGCGGGGAATTGGCTTGCTGGGACTACGTTTAGTTCGGTTGACAGGACTCCTTTGATTAAGGTGCCTTTTGCGTTTAGGTCTCCGTGAGTGTGGCTGATTACTCTAACTTTTACGGATGAGTCCTTGTATCGCAAAGCTTTTCTGTGGATAAACTTTGTGCCCGAATCCGCTAGTCCCACTAGGGTGTTCACGTCGATTTCTGTGAGTCTTTCTGGTTTACTTATGATCTTGGGATCGGCTGACATGATTCCTTCGGCGTCGGTAACCATGATAAGTTCATCTGCTCCTATGGCTTTCGCTAGAATGAAGGCTGTTGTGTCGCTTCCACCTCTTCCAAGGGTAGTTATTTTTTCATCTGGTGTTCTGCCTACGAAGCCTGCGATGACGGGTATGCCGCCTTTTTCAACGATGGGAAGCACGTGTTGCTGGATTCTTTTTTCGCATTTGTCCAAGATTGGGTTTGCATCGGAGAAAACGTCGTCTGTTATGATGGGCCAGTCTGGGTCTAATGGGTCGAAGTAACGGGATTCTACACCCTGTGCTTTTAAAGCCACGGCGAAGATTCTGATGCTGGTTCTTTCACCCATTGCCAAGATTTCATCTAGTTCTCCTTTCTCAATCTTTCCGTTGGAAGCATTTTTGGCTGCGTGGAGAAGCGAATCGGTTGTTTTTCCCATGGCGGAAACGATCACGACGATTTGTGTACCCTTCTTGCCTTCCTTAGCCACTGTCGTAACTGCCTTCAACATGCGTTCGTGATCTGCTAGGCTGGCTCCTCCATATTTGACCACAATTCGTTTGCGGCGTTCTTCACCAGATTGTTTCATAAACTATACAAACCCCCCATGAAGCCCAGAAAGCTAAGATGCAAAATTTTGTTTCAGCTAACTGGGTCTAACGATAAAAGAAATAGCGGTAGCGATAGAACATCATTAGAGAATTGGTCGTTGAAGTCGTTGAGTAGTTTTTCATAGGCCCGATTTCCTTTTGTTGACAACAACAATCGCTTTTCTGGTATAAAAGATTTATTGAACTTACTTCTAGTAGATAGAAGAGGATTTTTCGAAACTTTGCTTTACGTGGAATGTCTTCTTTTGGAATAGAATCTAGAGCGATGCATTTGATTGTTTGGAAGTTCTAAGCATACTTCTTCAAGTGATCTATTACTTCGTTGACGCTTTGAAAACCATATTTGATTCCCTTGAAGTTCTGCCTCAGCGCAATAACATCCTTTCTTGCTTCAGCGGGTTTTCTCTTTCTCTTCACAACATCCAACATTAAAGCACATAAGTATTTGATATCGCTTTCCTTGAAACCCCTCCTAGTTACATCTTGGAAGCCCACTCTGAGGCCTGAAGGATTTTCTCT
>JAOUKM010000079.1 GCA_029882535.1 Candidatus Bathyarchaeota archaeon | reverse complement strand
TCGCCGCCAACGTCCTTGTCAGCATATTCGAGATTTTTTCGCTTACCCTCATTCTCTTCGGCTTGTGGGTCACAATTCTCGCTGGAATACGTGTGGCCAACCCAGAACAATATGGAAGAGGCGCTTTCAATACATTTTCTGGAGGAATCCTATTAACAACCCTTGGCGTCACATGGTCACTCTACATTCGCGAAATGTTCGTTGAATACCTCCTTCCAGCCTTGTTGCTAATCATTGGAATCTTAGTTGCGGTTACTGGGATCCGAGCATGGAGAAAATAACCGACATAAGATCAACGCTATGCCGTGAACAAAACTACTTCTGTTGTTTCTAGGCTTTTCGAGGGGCTCCACAATTTGGGCATGACGTTGCCGTTTCAGGCATCATAGTTCCACAGTACTCACAGGGTACCCTGACTACTTCCTTTTCTTTCACTGCTCCTGGCGCTACTACCGGTCTAACCACCTGAAGTTCTATTGTGTCACTGGTGACGTCAGGACGTCCGTCGATAGCCACCACTCCTTTGATGTTCCAGCTAACGTTTGCGTCTATGCCGTCAAAGGACTCTCGTCCACCAGCAGGAATGTTAACTTTGATTGGAAACGTTTTTTTGAAGCCTGGTACTATGTGCACTCTACCACCTGCCTTCGGATCAGAGGAATGCAATGTGGCATGGTCCCAGTAGACTTGCCGCACGTTACGCCGGCGCTTTTCATTGTATACCCATCTTTCTCGTCTTCTTTTCTCGATGCATCGAAGTTCGGCTCTCACCTCGGTTGCGTCAAATTCGTCTTCACATGAGACGGTGATTGCACCCTTCAAGTCTTCCCCCAGTTCGGCAGTGCTTTTGGGAATTGCCAACGAAACGCTGGCTTTTGGTTTTTTGAATCTCTTGAAAAAGCCCATAAATCATCATTTCTCTGCAGGTTTGATCATTATTTTGAAGAATCGTATCCGTATTTATGATTTCTGATCGATAAAGCTAGAATCTCTATATATATTACTGAGGCATCAACATTTAAATCAGAATAATCGTACAATAAAAGAGGGTTGTTGATGACAGAACGGGAAACGATTGACAAGGTGAAGGACAAACAAGGCATTCTTTCCCAAATTCAAAATTTCTTTACCTTAGGATATGGAACAAAAGAAGATTTGAGAGAACTTAACAGAAAACTGCGAGACCTATATTATCAAGATCTCCGTGACATGCGCCACGTATGGGAAGACGTTTACTTGGCAGCCTTAGATGCAGGTCTTACAGCTTCAAGCAGAGACTTCAAAAAAGTTATCCAAGTACTGGACCGTGTCATGGAGAAAGTGAGGCACGCAGACTACGGTTACGCTGGTCTTATGGATAGAAAAGGGCACATACGAGAGGAAGAACTTGCTCGAGTTTTCAACTACGACAAAGCGTTGGGCAATGATGTCGAAAGCATGAAGGAAGCCGTGAATCAGACCCGCAGCGAAGCTGAAGCTGAGAATTGGACCACTGTACCGGCCGAAGTAAAGAAAATTAAAGGTTTATTACTTGCCTTTGAGAATAAATGGCATGAAAGAGAAAAACAATTCAGACCGTTAGAAATTTAGAATGGAAGGAAAAAAATGCCAATCGTTGAAAAAGTAGCTTGGGATTTTGGTGGTCCTGAGGAAATAGCCTACAGATTTCCCAAACTCTCATTAAAATACGGAAGCCAAGTTGTTGTCAAGGAAAACCAATGGGCCATTTTCTTTCGGGATGGAAAAGCCTATGACGTTTTCGGTCCGGGTAGACATACTATAACAAGCAAGAACATTCCATTCCTAACAGCAGCCTTAAGAGCCCTGAA
>JAOUKM010000078.1 GCA_029882535.1 Candidatus Bathyarchaeota archaeon | reverse complement strand
GAGAAGATGCATAATGCAGCCACCATGGCTGGCATAGCCTTCGGCAACTCGCAAGTAGGC
Organism: Candidatus Bathyarchaeota archaeon; assembly: GCA_029882535.1. Classification (NCBI taxonomy): domain Archaea; kingdom Thermoproteati; phylum Candidatus Bathyarchaeota; species Candidatus Bathyarchaeota archaeon. The sequence goes on along the minus strand of JAOUKM010000078.1, from coordinate 1,778 downwards.
ATCGCTCACGCCATGGGTCACTCCTTTGGTGCCATCTTCAAAGTCTCACACGGCAAAACTGTAGGTCTTTTCCTCTCGTACTCAATTGAGTACAGTGCAATAGAAGCTGTGGAAAGATACGCTGATATCGCCAGAGCAATCGGCATTGAAGCCAAAACAGACGAAGAAGCAGTGGAAAAGCTGCTCGAAGCCGTCAGGAGGCTTAATCGTGAGATGGGGGAACCCGCTTCCATCAAGGAACTGGGGATAAGTAGGGAGGATTTTGAGAAGAGACTAGATGATTTAGTGACAAGAGCAGCGAATTCATCTTGCACCTTTATGAATCCACGGGTCCCAGATGTGGAGGACACCAGAAAGCTCTTCCTTTACGCCTTTAAAGGAAAGGAAGTGGACTTCTAGCTACAGTGATTGTCTAATCTCTTTTTCAACTTCGTTTATGGGTTTGTTTGCATTTGTAATTGTCCATTTGTTCATTGAAGCTAAGTCAAGTGCTTTACGTCTAATTCGTTTCAATTCCTCCAAGCTTTCAAACATTTCACGTCTATTACGCGTTAGCTGTATTCTTCTGTAAGCTTCTTCTGGGCTAACGTCGAGAAAAAACATGAAATTTGATGTTGGTACAATGGAAGCGAAGAAGCGATAGGCAATTATATGCAAGGGTGACGGTAAATAAGCGGTTCCCATCAAGTAACGGACAAGAATCACGTAGTCATATCTTCGCCATGAATAAAGCAAAATTGAACGGATAACATCGAGCATGTAGAAGAAGGCAGCTGCGAAATGCGCGCTTTTTCCTTTCAAATAAAGAAACTGTTTAGCTTCAAATCCGAAAAAATTGTCATCTGAAGGATGAAAACGCAGAAAAACAGTTTTCCCATGACCTCTAAGGAAATTGTAGAGCTTAAGCGCTTGAGTGCTTTTTCCCGAGGCATCCAGTCCATCTATGACTATGAAAACCAATTGTTCAAATGCCTCCACTCAACAATAGGAAGGTTAAAGCACTGAAGGCTGGCACGGTTAAATTGTCAAAACCCGTGGGTGAAAAACTTTCAACCAAGGTTGCTACGGTGGCGGCTGCAAGAGCTGGAAATATTTTTTCAAAAACTGAAAATGGATATAGAGCAGAAAAGAGAATTAGGCTAATTGTAAGACTGAGAAAACTGGCAGAAAACATTGCTGCTGAACCTTCTAGACTTTTGTCTGCAACAAGTTTGTATCTTCTTCTGCCGTGTCTTTCACCCACTATTGCAGCTACACTATCGCCATAAGCCATAGGCAAAATGCCCGCAGCAATAACGTATGGCTGAGAAGCGAAGAACAATGCTAGAAGAGTGTAGGAAACAGCGTAAAAAATAAGTCCTAAATGATGACCTTCCTCAGTTATATCTACAAGTCCCTTCAACCTTTTGCCAACATTCTCAAACGGAGAGTAAGGCGACGCAAAAAACGTTACCAATATGAATGGAGCAGCAACCAGAGCTGGATAAATATTCGATGTGAAAAATGGGATAATGAATGGAAGGTTTCCAATCATTGCGTGTAAGAACTTACGAGAAGCCTTTTGCGAGATATGTAAAGGTTTATCCATTTTGCTTGAGACGAAGATTATGAGCAATATGTAAACATAGCAGAGAAGCATCAGAAGAACATTCGCGAAAACTTTGCTAAACATCTGCTTCCCTCACGGCACCAGTGACAAAGGCTACCAACGGAATGAATCACAAAGAAACAAGGTTTATGCGCAAGTGCGCATAGCATACTCTATTTCTTACAATGTT
>JAOUKM010000077.1 GCA_029882535.1 Candidatus Bathyarchaeota archaeon | reverse complement strand
CGACACTACTGAGAAGTTCTCCGATTCGAATCAGCTGCACAATATTTTCTATATCCTTTGTTAGAACTCTATCCTCCCTCAGCATGGGCACCTTTTTTCTGATCAAAGAATAAACTGTTTTAGTTCCTTTTCCAAGCTTGTCCGGTCCACGACAATCTATACCCTGCGTTGCACATAACAGTTCAATAGCCACAATGTATTCCACGTTCCTAAGAACTTCCATCGCCTTTCTCGCGGCAATCGATCCCATACTTACAAAGTCTTCAAAATTTGCAGAGGTTGGAATTGAGTCAACACTTGCAGGATGCGATAAGGTTTTGTTCTCTGAAGCTAAAGCCGCAGCCGTGTACTGAGCGGTCATAAAACCACTATGTATTCCCTTCGTTACTTCTTTGGGAATCAAAAACGCTGGCAACCCTTGGCTAAGGTTTTCATCTATCAGTCTGGCAATCCTTCTCTCGGACATGTTGCCAATTATAGTTAATGCTATGCCCAACATGTCCATAGCAATCGATATCGGTTGCCCGTGGAAGTTTCCGCCAGAGAGACAAGCTTTGTCCTCCACAAAGATTAGAGGATTATCTGTAGCAGAGTTAATCTCAGTTTCAATTATACGTCTCACGTGAGAAAAAGTGTCTCTGACCGCCCCTAAAACCTGAGGAGTGCACCTCAAACTGTAGGGATCCTGCGGAGGTCTTGTTTCATTATTTGTTATCACTTCTTCACTCGACTTGATAATCTTGCTACCTGATATCATGGACTTTATCTTTCGTGCACTCGTGATTTGTCCAAGATGTGGTCTGGCTTGATGAATTCTCTCGTCGAAGGCGTCGGAAATTCCACTCAAGGCTTCAAGACTAAGAGAAGCAGCAATTTCGGCAGCTTTAACCAATCTCTCCGCATCATACAGTGCTAAGACGGCAATGGCAGTCATCATTTGTGTGCCATTGTTCAGGGCTATTCCTTCTTTTGAATTCAACTCCACTGTACGGATTCCAGCTTTTTTCATTGCTTCTTTTCCGCTTATCTTTTCTCCTTTGTATTCGGCTTCGCCTTCACCTATCATCACTAGTGCCATGTGTGAGAGTGGGGCGAGGTCTCCACTTGCGCCAACAGATCCTTTTTCTGGAATGATGGGATGTACTCCGTTGTTTATCATTTGAACTAATGTCTCTAGGGTTTCCAACCGAATTCCTGAGTTTCCTTTGGCAAGTGTGTTAGCCCTTAATAGTATTAATGCACGTGTAACGTCTTCATCCAGAGCTTTTCCAATTCCAGCAGAGTGACTTCTAATCAAATTGGTTTGAAGTTCTTTGATGCGTTCGGGTGAAATCGCTATGCTTCCTAGGGCTCCAAAGCCTGTGGTAACGCCGTACACCATTTTTTTTTCCTTTATGATGTCTTCCAGAACTTGTCGACATCTCTGCACCTTTTGCTTGACTTTTTGTGGAATTTCAACTTTTACGTGATCATGGGCTACTGCAACCACATCTTCTATTGACAGGTTTTTGCCATCAATAAACACTTTAGCCATGGTCGCTCTTCCCTTCTTAAGGTTCAAGGTCCGATTTATTAAATATTCCAGGGAATCATTTGCTTGACTTTAGAGAAAAAGATTTAGGTTCTTTTTTTCAAGATATGCGGGTGTCTGCTTACACGACTCCACGCTTGGCCCCTTTTTCTTGGTCTTTTACCGAGGTCTTTAATCCTCTTTTTGTAGTTGTTTTCCATCTTGATGGCTGTCACATAGCGTTCTGCTAGGCTGTTGATTAGGTCGCATTGGTATTCTCTGCATAAAGGACACGTGTCAACTCTCTTCTCTTTGGCACATATCCTTATCTTGCAGTCTGGGGACCGCCATCTGTTCT
>JAOUKM010000076.1 GCA_029882535.1 Candidatus Bathyarchaeota archaeon | reverse complement strand
GCGGGTGATTCGAGATGCAGACTTGAAAATTAATATACCAAAAATCAAATACACATTTGAAAAAATCAAACTTACCTGTGCATTAAAGAATATTTTCGGTTGCAATCCGTACCCAAAAAAGTTCAAATATCATTCAAAAATTGAGGAAGCAATTGTTGCCCTTAACAAGGCGATGAAATTTGACTTGTGCATAATAGATGGCAATATTATTTCGGGTGCGAAACCACGCAAAATAGGCTTAGTAATGGCAAGCAAAGACCCAGTGGCAATTGATGCAGCCGCTGCAAAAATCGCTGGAATAAACCCAAAAACAATAAAATACCTTTCACTCGCAGCTAAAGAAGGCCTAGGACACACTAACTTCATCCAGAAAGGCATACCCCTCGACTACTTCAAAGTAAGATATCCCCGAAAAGACATTCAAAAGAAACTAATGGGAAAAGCCTACGGATTCATTGTTACCATGGGGCTGGGTAAAAGACTAGGGTTAGCTTAAGTAACAAACGCCACGGAGGATTAAAAGGATGAAAAAAGTCGGATTGGGAATAATTGGCCTCGGATATGTAGGCAAAATCCATCTGAGACACTCCTTGAAACTGCCCAACGTAAATCTTGTAGCAGTCTCCGATTTGTCAAAAAAAGCCCTAAACGAAGCCAAAAACGCCGGCATTAAAAAAACGTTTACCAGTTACGAGCAACTTTTGAAAGAATCCAACATAGACGCCGTAATAATCGCACTGCCCACTCATCTCCACCTGCAATGTGCAATACAAGCAGCTGAAGCAAAAAAACACATATTTCTAGAAAAACCAATAGCCAGAAACCTCGAAGAAGCAAAGGGAATAGTAACAGCCGCCCATAAGAATTCCGTAAAACTGATGATAGGATACCCATTGAGATTTAACAAATCCTTTCGTGAACTAAAAACAAAAATGGAAAGCGGAACCCTAGGCGACGTTGAAATTGCATACGCCACTTTCATAAGTTCCGGCCCATTCTTTCACAGAGCAGAAAGCCACACCCCACTTCCTGTCCCCAAGTGGTGGTTTAACAAGGACCTAACAGGCGGCGGCGCCCTCATTGACTTAGGCAGCCACATCATAAACCTACTTAGATGGTACTTCGGAGAAATCACGCACATAAAAAGCCATCTCGGTCACAGATTCAACCTTGACCTCGAAGACAGCGCAATATGCTTCACCAAATTTGAATCAGGAACAACAGCCGTTATAACCGCCGGCTGGTTCCTCCAAGGTTATCAACTGAAAATCGAGTTCTTCGGAACCGTAGACCACGCATTTGCACAACACCGCCCAAGAAACCGTTTACTAGCCGCAACTCAAATGCTAACAACCGGCAAGTCAGAGTTTCATCGATCTCACTTTGATGAGCTTCAATACTTTGTAAATTGCCTAAGAAAAGACTCATCGCCATCACCTTCTGGACAAGACGGACTTAAAGACTTAGAAGCAATTTATCAAGCATACAAGAACAATATAGGTTTAGATTAAAGATTAAAAAATTCTTAGAGCCGATCTGCGCGCGCAGTGACACTGAAAGAATCAACATAAACAAAAAACCAAAGAGTCAGTCTTGTAAGGAATTGTTTTCTATAGAATTGTTCTACAAAACCCATAAATCACTGTCTATTTCTCAATTTATAATGCCGAATAAGGAGAAATGAGAAAAAATGAAAACGAAAACTGTTATGACCATATTGTTTCTGAGTAGCCTAATACTGTGTTTAGGCTGCATAAACGCGACAGGAGCAAAAGAACCCTCTGAACGCTTCAAAGGATATAACAAGCAAAGAGACAAATGGGTGGTCGGTAACCTAGGAAAGGCCTATGTGGAATGCGACTTCGTCTCATACCAGCTTAGAATTGACAC
>JAOUKM010000075.1 GCA_029882535.1 Candidatus Bathyarchaeota archaeon | reverse complement strand
AAATCGCAACCTTATGTTGGGAAACTGAAGACTACTTGAGAAGAAGCATTCGAAAGCTACTCTTTGAGGGATGCTAGCAAAGGTGGTTAATCCATGTCAATCTCAGACTTGAAAACTCGAGTTAGTTACTCGAGTGAAAGCAAACGCAAGAACCATAGGCTTCTTTCAATTCTCTCTTTTTTACACAGTTATCTAGGGTATTCTGCCTAAAAAATTGAAGATACCCAATTCCACAGAGAAAATAGCTTTTCAAGAGCAATTACAAATAAGCTAAACACTGCAATTATCAACGCCCAACGCTCATAGATTTCTTCTCACGTTTTTGCTTTGATGCTACTTACGCTAAAACCCTTTTTGATATAGTCTTCTACACGTTTTCCCCTATAAAAATGAACATTTCTAAGCCCACCTTTCTCATCTTTTATTACATAGAATCCCTCATGCATGGGACTCTTCCTAATATAGACTAAACCAAAACCATCTGACAATGCGTTAATAGTGGCACTAGGAGTATTGTAAGAGCCATTCTTTTTCAGAAGTGGCACTTTAATCGTTTCCGTATTATATTGTTGAGAAGGCCAGACAATGTCATAATTGAAGTCTGCTCCTGGAAAAGTCTCTTCGCTTATGTTTTGGAAGTGGAACGACACCTCAAAAGGTTCACCAGAAATGATAGATTTGAGAGGAATCAGTCTGAAAAGCTTAGCTTTAGACTTCGAAAGAACCTTAACAATTAGTCTATAGGGTTTAGAACTACTCAAACTCTACCCTTCTTTAGCAACTCTACTATCTTCTGAAGCATCTAAAAGATTTTATGGACTCCCTAGAAGAACAACCACGAACCACAGTTGCGCGCGTTCTATCTTTTGATTATTGCTTAATTTGCCATTTTTCCATTTCTGGATTGGTGAAGCCATATCGGAAGTCAAATATCTGAGCTAATTCCTTTGAAAATTGTCCTTGATAGCAAAAACTGAAAGTCTTCCTTCCAGCATTCTTCACAGCTTTAATTAAAGGAATAAAATCCCTATCAGCCAAGAGAAACAGCCCAGTGTCATAGTAGTCCAGATAAGCCATAGTCAAGGCATCTACACATATGAGAATGTCAACACCTTTTTGTCTAAGTGATCCATCTGATTTTTTAACAGCTTCTCCTAACCTAACAGTGAGAAAGGAATTTTTGAGAGAGAGAGAATCAAAATACTCCCTTTGCTTTTCGTATTCTTTTTCCTTTTTATCGGTAATGCCATCATAATAATATGTCCTAATCAGGTTTGCCCTGAAAGGATTTATCGGAGTTCTATTATACAAGTCTAGCATGTAGTTTCTCAGTTTTAAGAAATCTATGTTGTCGTCTCCAAATAAGTCGTTAAAGAGTTTCCTTAGATAGCCTCCATCAATAAAAATCATCACTTTCTCAAGAGGTTTTGGAGATCCACCAGTTATATTTCGCATGAATATAAATTCCATTTAATGAGTAAAAAGGTTTTCATATGCGCGCGCTACTCTATATACTTCTCGAATTCTTAAAGTCTATAGATTCAACCGCGCCGATTTGAACCCGCGATTCTAAGAGCTTCTGTCAAATTTGACTGAACCTATTTCAATAACAACAATGTGGTTGTTAATAGCCACGTGGCTGTTATCTTGAGAGTAACTTTAACGGTGGTGGAGAGATTATGATAGAAGAGAAAGATGCAGACGCTTATAGTTGCGAATGTCCTAAATGCGGCCACAAATGGAAAGTTTCAAAAGGCAAATGGATAAGATTGAACATGGTAACAGGAAAACACCCTGATTGTCCAAAATGCAATAGTGGGCGAATTCTTTGGAAGCCGATTAAAGATGAGTGAACAGGCACAATAGCTAGTTTTTGGGATTATAAGCATTACAAGCGGTTATATTCCTTGTCGACAAGAAAGTATATAGACCAATTGTGACAAAAGGGGATTTTATGGACTCCCTGAAAGAACAACTACGAACCACAATTTGCATAATGTATAAAAAAGGGGGGGCTATAGAGGCTAAGGATTGGAATGAAAGTTTTGAAATAATAGTGAGCAAGTTTGGAGGAGAATAAGAAATGTCAATGTTTGAAGACATCCCAGTTGAAGTAGGCGTCATCTACGAAGGAGATCGAAT
>JAOUKM010000074.1 GCA_029882535.1 Candidatus Bathyarchaeota archaeon | reverse complement strand
GCTTAGGCGATGAAAAATCTCTGAGCAAGAGCCTCTTGGCAACGAAGGGGAAATTAAAGGGAAATTCAAACCCTGCTCTACGGAAGATTTTGCCTACTTGTTGCCTAAGTTTGACGCTGTGCCTTAGCCTCTTTCGGCAACCCAACTTAGGAAGCCTCCTTTTTGTTTTGGCTTTTCACAACGGCTAGTCGCAACCGCACAGCTTCGCTTATGAACTCTGCTACGCTTCGGTATTGTGGCACTTTTTCTATGAGTTTTTCAACTTCGTCTACAAGCTCTTTCTGTAATGATATTCCTCTAAACTGCCCCATTTGCTTTAACCTTACCATAGTGCTGTTAGAAAATTAATCTAAGTGTTTGTTCTATTTAATATTTGTGGTAAGGTTGCTTGAGGGATGCGGTAAATTTTAAATATTAGTTATGTGGTTATGGTAAGGCAAGGCTGTGGTAATCACTTTGACTAACAAAAGCTCTTCGTTGACAAACTGTAACTTAATAATATTTAATTGTATTATCTGTCATACCATCCCACTCGACAATGTTCTATTGAATGCGATCACTTTTCATTCGTTTCAACACCATCACACAGCACTTGTTTAAAATGGAGGTGAAAAACCAAATTGAAATACGCCCCAGAAATCGAAGTAAAAGTTTTCCAAGCAGTAAAAGAACTAGGAGAAGCAACACAAGAAGAAATCACTGCTTTTCTCAAAAAACATTTAGAAATTGAACTAGACTCCTCACACCTTCGCCGTTATCTGAGAAGATGGAAAGCAAAAAAAGTCTTCGCTTTCAACTACATTAAAGACCAAGAAGTAATCAAACTTGCAGATATTCCACCTTGGTATGCAAGCGGCATCATGGCATTAGTAACAGGATCAACAAACGAAACCATGCAATTAGAAATGGAAAAGCTCAACGACAGACTCAAGACACAAGGCAGAATAGTGCAGCCACGAAGCGTTTGGGGAGACTTCAAAACGTTTGAAGTTATCTTTGAAACTATTGATCCCATATTAGGAGGACGGTTAGACATGGAAACAACAGATGGAAATGGGTCTTTGCAATTCCCCCGAAATAGTGGAATGCCATTTGTTCCAATGAATTGGCTTAAAGGGTGGCTTAGAAGTAATGCGGGTTTAGTTGATTTGCCACAAGCAGTTTGCTATCATACGGCATGGAGTAATGGAGAATTTCTCGAAATTCCAACATTTGAACATAAGACTTTGACAAGCCGAAGAGGTGGTGTGATAAGCTATGAGGCTATTCCTAAGAAAACACAGTTCAAGGCAATTCTGAGATTTCCATTTAGAGGTTGCAAGATTACAAGTGAGAAACAGCTTAAGGAATGGTTGAAGTTGTTAGAGGTTGCGCCGCTTAGAGGTTTGGGAGCTAATCCGTTTGCGTTTGGTGGTCGAGTGAAACTCGTAGAAATCAAAGAAATAGCATAAGGATGCGTTATAACATGCTACTTGATTGCATCCGACAAAACACGATTCGATAAGACGACATTCGACATAACAAAATCCGATTTGACGGCATTCTACACAATCCTATTTTACAAAACCATACATTACCTCAAAACATTAAAAACAACACTACAACACCACAAAACATTTCATTGAATAACATGCAATCTCCCTCCTTTTTTTCTCTTCTCTCTCATCAAATTACATTTCACCGTATAAAATGCTATCTTATTGTGTTTGCTAGTATTCCATCTAATAACCTTCTACCTTATAAAAAGAAAAGCCATTTAATGCCACATGATGAGACCCTACTTAAGCTCCATTCTATCTAATATTACTTCACTTGATCTGATTCTATATAATCTCCTTCTTTTTTTTTCACGATTTATACGCCACTAAATTGCTTTATACTTGTGGTAACCCTTATATATTAAAGTAAATACTATTCATGGTGTGGAAAACGTGCCAAAAAAAGAAACAGGATTCAGAGGCATAAGTATAAAAAAAGAATTAATAGACGACGTAGAAAACACCGTAAACAAACACCCCGAACTAGGCTACAAAAACATAGCAGACTTCGTGCAAGAAGCCACAAGAATACGAATCCAAGAAGTTAAGAAGCAGATTTACGAATTTTCTTCAAAAAAGAAGCAGTAGCCTCTTCCACATCAACCCCTAATTCTTCAGCTTCATCAAGAAGTTCTTTCGGAAGAGTAATAACTTTCGTTTTCTTTTCCATTTTTGATACGATATTATAGTAAACGTAAAGCATTTAAAACCGTTCTTATATAAAGAATAGTTGGAGAGGCTAGAGAGAGAGGTAAGT
>JAOUKM010000073.1 GCA_029882535.1 Candidatus Bathyarchaeota archaeon | reverse complement strand
ATAAACTAATATGGATATACTTAATCTTTTAAAAATGTTAGGGGTTAGGGCCAAGACCAATGTTCAAATCTCCACTTGTAGGTGCCGTCGTTTTTCAGCATCCATGCGTCGCAACCAACTGGCCCTGAATTCCAGTCTTGTTCGTCGCCATCCCAGTAATACCAAATCCAACTCCACCCCTCAGAATAACCAGCAGTATATGTTTTTTTGTCATTAATTGAATCTACGAGAACATGTCCTGGCTTCATCGAAGGATAATAGGTATAATTGATTTCGGCTATTTTTTGTGTTAGTTGAAACAGGGAAGAACCTGCAGGCATTCTTGTTTCATTGTGCCAATCTATCGTTCCATTTCCGTAATCTATACAAACATTAACAGTTAGTTTTACTGTTTCACTAAGTAACAAGGTAAGCTCTCTTATCGCAAGCAAATTGAACAAATCATAGTATTCATTCAGCAATCTTCCAAAATTCTCCCCTGTCACGTTGCCTTCAGGGTAAACTAGTTGATAACCTTCTTTTAACATGAAGTAAGTTTCATTAAGATCTTCTTGATTCTTTAAAAGGGAACTATAGTTGCCTTTTAGATTATCAATTAATCTGCCAAGTGAGCCCATTAGTAAAGTGAAATTAGCACCAGGGAAGGAATAGCTGCCATAAAGCATGGAGTACTCGCTCAGCAGTATGTTGTATTTGCTCGTTAATTCATCATAATTTGAAGCCGTCTTATTTAGGGACTGCTGGTTTTCACCTATTTGCCTGGTATATGTCGTATTTTGAAGGTAGAAGTATGCTGCGAGATTTGATATAGATATGGCCCATACAAGTGTGGCTAATGTTAAAAAAATGAGTGTTCTCTTTTCAACCATTCTTCTCACCTCCTACTAGGTTGTTTAAAGTCTTTATTGATGGCAGAGTTAATATTCCGAAGACAGCAGTGTTGGAGAATATGTGAACTATTGAAAAGAACACACCAGAGACTATTGTTGTTAATATGGCCAAAGCGATGTTCGTCCCGGATAGAACATAGCAGAAAACTACCCCTGCATTTGTAACTAGGTCGTAAATTAAGGCAATAATGGCTCCTACAATGGCTGTTTCAGTACAAAATCTTGCTGAATTAATTTGTTCGGGCATTAGCCTTCTATAAACTCCTCCAAGAATCCCCGCTATCACCATCCCAACCATTTGGAAGGGCATAATTAAACCTGCGAAACCATACGGCGAAAGAAAACCATTAACAAACATAATAAAACATCCAAAGAACGCACCATCCAAAACTCCGAAGATTAATCCAACGGTGAATGTTAAGAAGGATGTGAACTCCACGTTTGGGGGTCTCGGCGTTAACTGTATTGCAAGACACAAAGCCGTCAAAATGCCAAACAAAGCTAATTTCCGTGTGTTGAACAAGTGAAGTTTCATAAATCTTGGATGGATTATCCATCCATATAAGCCTTTCGTAGCCGGAGGAGAACCAAGTATCTAAGGAAAGGCCGAATCAAATTAGGAAATTGCCAGGAAAGCAAACACCTTCGCGTCGTTGATGAGGTTCTCGATTTTCGCATACTCATTCGGTTGATGCGCCACCTCATCTGTTGTGCTCCAGACAACTGCTGGAACCTCTATTCTTCGGAAGAAAGCTGCACATGTTCCTCCGCCTATCCCTCCAACTTTCGGCTCTATTCCTCTGACTTTTTCGATTGCTTCTTTTAACATGACGACTATTTTGGAGTCAGCGTCGGTGGGTTTTGGAGCCGCACTTTTGCGTAAGGGTTCAATTTTTATTTTTGCTCCGGTCTTCCTTTCAAACTGTTCCGCAAGCCCGTGAATATCCTGCAATATTTGTTCTAGGTTGTAGCTTGGCAGTATGCGGCAGTCAAAATGGATTATGTCTTCTCCTGGGATTATGTTTACGGCGTCAACGTTTTTCTCCTTCTTTGTGGGTTCAAATGTGCTTTCTGGCGGGTCAAAATACTTGTCTTTAAGCGAATATTTCTCGTGCAACATTTTGTCAAGGGTTAAGGCGTATTCCATTCCTATGCGATGGGCGTTTAAGCCTTTGCTAGGTCTGCTGGCGTGAACTTGTTTTCCAGTTACGCGTATCCTAAAACACAGGGAGCTTTTTTCAGCTATCTCTATAAAGCTTCCGTTCTCGTTTCCACTGTCTGGCACAATTATTAGGTCGTCTTTTTTGAAAAGGCCTTGTTTTATAAGATGTTGAATTCCGTAGGTGCTTCCCTGTTCCTCATCGGCGACAAAAGCTAACGCTATTGTTCTTTTTGGTTTTATACCAAGAGTTTTTAGGGCTTTAACCGCGAAGATTGAAGCAACCATGGATTGTCCGTT
>JAOUKM010000072.1 GCA_029882535.1 Candidatus Bathyarchaeota archaeon | reverse complement strand
GAACGTGCAAAAACCGTTTCTGATACAGAAGAAATCACAAAAATCAACAAAGAGTTGGATAGCTGGATGTCGGTGGCTGTTGAGCTCAAAGACAAATACCCCGAGCTCTTTGAGAAACTTCTACAAAGAATAAACGAGGACGAAAACCCGGAAACCACGGTTAACGAGTTAAACAGGGCATACGAGGCTGGAGATGAGAAGGCTAGACAAACAATACGGGAAGTCAGCGAATCATGTCTAGAAGGCTTCAAGGAGACCCTGAGCCGCGCAGAAGTCTTCTATGATTCATGGGATTGGGAAGGCGAACTGGTGTGGAGCAATCGGGTGCAAAAAATTCTTGAAAAACTGAAGAAGACACCATACGTTTTCACTCTAGGCGGCGTTCTGGAATTTGCCGCTGAAAAAGTAGTTAAAGATTTTGGCTTGAAGAAGAAGCTTGGCTTGAGAGACGATTACGAGGTTCCCTCTTTAACGCTTGTGCGCGCTGACGGCACGACACTCTACACAACACGAGACATCGCTTACACCTTGTGGAAGTTTGAAAGGGCTGAACAAGTCATCAATGTTGTTGGAATGCCGCAGAGTCTAGCGCAACTGCAATTGAAAATAGCCTTGCACGCATTGGGCTACGGCAACTACGCAGACAATCTTTCTCACTTCGCCTACAACCTTGTGACTCTTCCAAGCTATAAAATGTCAAGCCGAAGAGGACGATACATAACATTCGACGAAGTCATGGACGAAGCGATAAAACGGGCATACGAAGAGGTTTCGAAGCGCTCCCCGCAACTGTCAGAGGGAGAAAAACGGAAAATCGCAAACTTCGTTGGCATGGGTGCGGTACGATACGCCCTCGTAGAGGTTGACCCCTCAAAACCCGTCGTGTTCACATGGGACAGAGTGCTCAACTTCGAGAAAAACAGCGCACCATACATACAATACTCTCATGCCCGGGCATGCAGCATCCTAAGAAAGGCCGCAAGAAAACCCGAAAAACCAGCCTACAACCTGCTAAAGGAGAAGTTGGAGCGTGAAATAGTCATGGCTCTGGCAAGTTTTCCAGACATCTTCATCGAGGCAGCAGAGCTTCTCAAGCCCAATCTAATCGCTGACTTCGCCAACGCCTTAGCCGACAAATTCAACACGTTTTACAACGCTTTGCCAGTTATAAGAGCCGAACCGAAAGAACTCAGCGACGCAAGGCTCGCCTTGGTTGACGCCGTAAGAATCGTGCTGAGAAACACACTTAACCTCATAGGGATAGTGGCGCCAGAAAAAATGTGAAAGACTTATGGTGCTCCCTTAATTATCGCCACTGCTGTGCTCGTTCCAATCCTGTTTGCACCAGCTCTAATCATGGCCACCGCGTCAGCGTACGTCCTTATGCCGCCAGCCGCCTTGATACCCATACGTGTGCCTACCGTACGTCGCATTAACTTAACGTCTTCAATTGTTGCTCCCTTGCCGAACAAGCCGGTTGAAGTCTTCACAAAGTCTGCTCCAGCCTCCTTAGCAAGCTTGCACGCGACTATTTTCTCTTCGTTTGTCAAATGGGCTGTTTCAATAATGACCTTGACAACTATCTTCTTTGATAAGCGTTTAACATCGACAACAGCCGCTATGTCCCTCTTAACAGCTTCATAATCTCCGGATTTCAGCGCACTCAGATTGATAACCATGTCCAATTCCTCTGCTCCGTTCTCTATCGCTTTAACAGCCTCCAAAGCCTTCATTTCCGGCAGCGTAACCCCGAAGGGAAACGCGATCGTTGAGCAAACCTTAACATTTGAGCCCTTCAAGAGTGTCGCAGCCATTTTTACATAAACGGGATTAACGCAAATGCATCCAAGACCATATTGTACAGCTTCTTTGCACAGTTTTTCAATATCACTTTTGGTTGCCGTTGCCTTGACAATTGTGGAATCTATCATCTTAGCCAGTTCTTCCCTTGAAACAGCCAAATTTCCACCTCTAGACACAGACCAATTTACATGTCTTATTATGTCCATCTTTTAAATAGTTGATTGTCGAATTTGAACTGGGAAAAAGATATTCCTTTATTTCATTTCTTGTTTCGTTTTTCTCGTTATAAGCGAACTTACCATTATGGGGAGAATTACGGAAGCATCCCCCTCAATCATTACGTGGTCTGCCTTTTCCTTTATTTTATGCCATGAAACAGCTTCTCTTGGTCTTGCTCCAGACAGGCTTCCATCCCACTCGACAGCGGTGCTGATATAAACAGCATAATCCAATCCATCCCTGAACTGGTTCCACCAAATAGTATGATGCTTTGAGATGCCTCCTCCAATGATTAATGCACCAGTCTTCTCTGCGGTGAAAACAATGTCGTTCAGTTCGCTTTCATCTTTCAACAAGTTGATTCTGAAGTCATGGTCTTGTGAGAAGAACCATATCTGGTATCCGACTGCTCCGTCTGTGATGCCTGGCACGTAAACAGGTATGTTTTGTTTTGCTGTCCAATAGAGTATCGAGCTTTCGTTGCATATTCTCCTGCCTATTTCTTGGC
>JAOUKM010000071.1 GCA_029882535.1 Candidatus Bathyarchaeota archaeon | reverse complement strand
TTAAAGTTAAGAACCCTATGGACACCGAGATGCTATTTGAATCGGTGGGACCAGAGGAGTGTCTAAAAATCTCCTTAGGAGCGGTCCTAGAAGATGAAAATGTTGACTGTGTTGTAGGTGTTTTGCCAACATCTCCCCTTTTTGCGTTTGATATCCAAAAGGCGATTTTAGAGGTTAGAGAAAAAGACCCCAGCAAGCCCATCGCATTTCACATACTAGGCTCCAAAGATATGGTGGACTTATGGACTAAGGAGTTAGAAGAGATAGGAATCGCTGTTTATCCGTCTATTGAAAGATGCGTAAAAGCCTTGGCTGTTTTGCACGAATACAGTTTCAAGCGTCACTCGACTACAAGATCTTGAAGTAAGGGCTTATCCTAAAACTTACATGCGAACAAAAAAAAGTGCAAAAGGACGGTTTGCCCAAATGTCCCAACGAATTGTAGATGTGCACATTCATCCCTTTCCACTACTAACTGAGGACCACGTATTGACCGAGTTGAAGAATGCAGGAGTAGAGATCGGAGTTCTATTGGCGTTGGATGTGGATCCCAATAATCTTGATAGGCCACACGTAAAGGAGATGATTTCCAATCGTCTCCTAGATATGTATTTCTGGGACGCAAAAAAAGTCATGGAGGAATTAAGAACTTTTCTTGAAGTAGCGAGAACAGAAAACGATACAGTGGCAAGCATAGTAAAAAAGTATCCTGATAGATTTGTTGGCTTTGGATCAATTGATTTGTCTAAAAGCCAAGCATATGTGGAGGAGAAGATAAAGGAGATAGATAGACTCAACTTGAAGGGAATAAAGCTCATTCCTACACTTCAATTCTTTAATCCCGTGGAGGCTCGCAAAAAGGTGGAGAGAGTGTTTGAGTTTTGCGAGAGAAAAGAGAAGATTGTTATGTATCATACTGGATGTGATCCTTATGTGTGGGAAGAGCCTCATTTTTCTCAAGATGCAAATCCAATGTATCTGGAGTCAATAGTCGAGGATTTTGACGGAGTGAAGGTGATAGTAGCTCATATGGGTTGCTATAGTAGCAGAATGCCGGGAATCTGGATGGATGAGGCCTTGGAATTGGGAAGAAATCACGAGAACGTGTGGTTTGATGTAGCAGCAGTCACATATGTCGTTACTCGTGAGAATTTTGTTCAAAAGATTAGAAAGACCGTTGGCATGGATCGCGTTCTTTTCGGTTCCGATTATCCAGCTGTGCAAGGAGTAAGTATAAAGATGATGGTTGATGATGTGAAAGAGTCTCGTTATCTGACAGAGATAGAAAAGGAAAAGATTCTTGGCCTAAATGCCATAGAACTTCTTGATTTACAGTAGTCAACTGCCAAATGTCGTAGGGTAGTGTTCTTTATCTTTGGATGGGCACAAATTCGTATGTAAGCACGCCTTCAGACGTAGTTTTAGCCACCAACTTAACCTTCATTCCAACCTTAGTCTCTATCAACGTGGCACCGCTCAGCCAAGCAAGCACTCTAACGCCCTCTTTTAGCCTTGCGATTGCGATGGTATAGTCATCGTATGACTGAAATGTTGCAGGTTTGACAGCGATGTGTGTGAAGGTTTCGATTTCACCCTCGCCACCTAACTCAACCCATTCCATGTCAGATGACAGGCAGGCAGGACAATCTGCAACTGGCGGAAAATTTAGCTTTTCACACTTCTTGCATCTGGTTGTGTAGATTTTTCCTTCCTTAATTCCATCCCAGAATTTTTGGGTTTTGCTTGTAGGTATGTAGTATGTTAAGGTCAGCGGCTTCGACTTTAATGTGGGAAGAGGAGCTTTTGCCACGCAATCACCTCCTCAGTATGGTCACGTAGCAGTAGTGACCAGTTCCTCCGACATTGTGGGCGAGAGCGATATAATTTTTTAGAGGAGCTTGTCTCTGTCTCGATTTTGTTTCTTCTCGGAGTTGCTTTGTCAATTCGTATATCATTGAACATCCAGTTGCCCCGATTGGATGCCCCTTAGCCTTTAGGCCCCCATCTACGTTAACAGGTATTTTGCCTCCTATTTCGGTCTGCCCTTCGCGGATCAGCTTTGCTCCTTCACCTTTCTTACAAAAGCCTATATCTTCGTAGGCCATTATCTCGGCGATCGTGAAACAATCGTGGACAGTGGCAACTTCAATGTCGCTTGGGCTAACTTTAGCATCCTTGAGGGCTCGCCTTGATGCAAGGACAGCGGCTGTAAGGCCCACGTAACTTTCTCTGTTTGTCAAATTCGCTGTACCAGATGATGACCCTACGCCTTCAATCCAGACTGGTGTGTCGATCTTCAGCTCTTTGACCTTTTCCTCCGAAGCTAAGACAATTGCAGCGGCCCCGTCAGTCACTGGACAACAATCGTACAATTTGAGGGGCCAAGCTATAACTGGCGACTCTAACGCGTCTTTAACTGTTATCTCACGGTGGAAGTGGGCTACAGGATTCATATTAGCATACTTGTGATTTTTCACGCTGACTAATGCCAGATCGTCTTCGGTTGTTCCATACTTTGCCATGTGAGCTGTTGCATGCAGTGCATAATAAGCTGGG
>JAOUKM010000070.1 GCA_029882535.1 Candidatus Bathyarchaeota archaeon | reverse complement strand
AGATATGCAAGCAAAATGCCACTTCTATTGAGTGTTATTCTATTTCCAGTTTCATTAGTTGCTGTCACGCTATTTCTACTTATTTTGTTGTTTTGCGACTCGGTAAGACTTATGCAACACCCCCACAAATCGCTCGCACATGTAATGTTATTATCAGAGACAGTGTTATTGAACGCCACTTCAAGTATGATACCAACATTGCATGTAATGTTGTTATCGGAGATGGTGTTATTGGATGACCAATTAAGGATGATACCACATGAGGCGTTTATGTTATTTCCTGACACTCTACTGCTTGAAGTATTACTAAAGTAAACAGCTTCTCCAAAGTTTTTTACATTCGTGTTCTTGATTGTTACGTTGCTTCTCCATGTCATGTTTATTCCTATTCCGTATCCTGTTCCTTGAAGAGTATAGCCTGCCCCATCAACTACAATGTTATCCCTTTCCACAATAATAGAATCATAATTGTTGTCAGTGAAGTAGTAGGTGACATTGTCAGCACTAGTGATATTTGCTGTTAGAGGTTCAATCAAACCGTTGGCTCTAATATAAATAGTTTCACTTGCTTTCACATTCTGAACTCTAAATGCAACAATAAATATAGCCAAAAGAAGAATCATCAAAATAATTGGCAATAGAAGTTTTCTACTCACAATTCTCTCCCATTATTATGCTCTCTGTTCAGCTTTTATAACTTGTGGAACAAACTTCTGCAGACCTTCTTGTTCAAAGTAGAAAAAAGAAGATTGTGGTTGCCGCGGTTTTTCTATAACTGCATGTCGTCTTCAAAGTTGTCGCTCGGAGTAGGCATTTGACTTTGGCACTTGGCTTTTGCGTAGTCAAAAGCTTCTTCGCACGTAACAAGACCATCATTATTGACATCCGCTCTGCCAGCCAACATGCCTTGATCAACAAAGTAGTAAGTGAACTGACCATTTTCGTATGCACCCATTTCCCATGAGACCTGAGTTTCTTTGCATGCCATGCAAATTAGATGCCCGTCACAAGCGAGATCAGTCATGCCACCAGAGTAGCAACTGTCAAAGTAGAAGAAAATGCGTGTGGACTCGAAGCTGGAAAATTCTTCTTGAAGGTCTCCATCCCAAATATAGTAGCCCCCTTCGATCTCCCATGGAATGATACATTCGTCTTTCCGCTCAGGGTCATTGTCTGCATTACGAATGCTTGCCGAGCCATGTCCACTATAGAAGAACACGACCTCGTCACCCGAGCCTTCACTAGCTCTCATCCAATCAATTGCACCCAGAATATTTGCCTCAGTAGCTTGGTCATCAATCAACATCGTGATGTGATTGGAACTCCAGCCATACTCGCTAATCAACGCGTTATAGAAATCCCACGCGTCATCGTCACAGTAATCAAGGTCATATGCATCGCCCTTATAGTCCGATATACCTATAATAACTGCCCACCTATTGCTTGTTGGCGGAGGATTCGAAACAACTCCAGTGGCAATTCCTTTTTTAGGCGGTCCCAGCTTCGGTGGTTTTGGTGGTTTCACACGAGATGTTTGGTACCATTCTATGCGTAATGCACTTTTTTGCTGGGCTTGCGGCTGAGCTTGCACAAGTGCAAATAGACTTATCGCCATCAAAAACAGCAGAATACTTGAAAGAACCTTATTTCTCACTTTTCTTCCTCCTATAGCAAGGATTTTAGTTATATACGAAATGTTGATAAAACTTTTAAAACATTCCTCTATATGCACACAGATTCAAACCCAGACTTCCACGATTTTAACGTTATAACACCAATGGACATTTCTGCGATGTTCTTCAAAATAGACTGGTTTGCCCCGCTAAAACGATAATTAAAATAAGGGCAAAAAAAATAATGCAGTAGGTGTGAAAAGACATGAAAAAGCCAGCAGTCATAATAATCGATATGCTGAACGACTTTGTCACTGGCGAGCTAAGAGCAGAACGGGCGAGTAGGGTAATTCAACCTCTGAGAAAACTTGTGGAAGCCGCTAGAAAAAAAGGGATTCCAGTAATTTATTCGAACGACGCCCATTATCCAAGAGATTTCGAAGTGGTCCACAAGTGGGGAGGCCATGCTATAAAAGGCACTCCAGGCGCAGAAGTCATTCCCGAACTGCAACCTAAGGAAAAGGATTTCGCCGTTGAAAAAAGAACGTATAGCGGTTTCTACGAAACTGGCCTCGAGCCGCTGCTGAGAAGCCTTTACAGCGGAGAAGGAGTGAAAACCGTGATTTTAGGCGGGTTACATACAAACATTTGTGTTAGACACACCAGTGCTGGCGCCTTTTTCCGAGGCTACAAGATAGTCATAGCCGAAGACGGAGTTGAAGCGCTTACAGAAGAAGCGCACAGGGAAGGATTGAAGTACCTAAAAAATGTTTACAACGCTGAAATAAAAACAGTTGACGAGATACTAAAGGAATTCTAAAGCGCAAACCAAAACAGCACCCTTCCAATGGTGACAGCATCGAAAAGCAAAAATATTATCAGCATTTTGTACGCAGTTATCAAAGCGACAAAAAAGAAGAGGAGAACCTTGCTTGGAAAAATTTGATGTTATAGTTGCTGGCGCTGGAACAGGAGGATGCCTTGCAGCTAAGACAGCTGCAAAAGCAGGACTCAAAACTTGCTTAGTTGACGTTAAAAACAAAAAAGACATTGGCAAAAAAATCTGCGGAGACGCCATAGGTAAACATCACTTTGACAACCTTGGCTTAAAAGAACCTGCTGCCGATGAACTTGAACGTGTAATGGAAGGCATTGAAGTATACTCGCCAGACAAGCAAACCAGTTACGTTGTCAAAGGCGAACAACTGTATGGCTACATTCTTAACAGGCACAGTTTCGGGCAAAGACTGGTA
>JAOUKM010000069.1 GCA_029882535.1 Candidatus Bathyarchaeota archaeon | reverse complement strand
TTTCTTGAACTGAATACTTTTTCGTAAACTTTGAAAAACTCTGCTTGGTGTTTTGGCTCTATGGTGTTAATTTGCACGTCTACAAGATCCATTCCTGCTCACTCTCATTCCCACTAGAAGTCTGATAAGCTCCTAAAGATATACTTGTTTCTTCCACAAGCCATAAAAGCTGAGCAGAGAGCAGCCAACATTGTAGATTAGGGGATTGAAAGGGGAATTATAGAGGTGAAAAGATGGTTAAAAGCCGAACCACTGTTAATGGTTTAACCCTCTCTTATGATGAAGAAACTGATGAAATATCATTTGAAAAGCAAGGCATAGTTCTGGTACTGAAAATGGGAGAAGATAGACTAAACCTGTTATATCAGATGACACCATATCATCGTTACAAGAAGTTCTTATTCATGGAGCAAGATGGACAATGTGCTGATTGTAGTAAGAAAATTCTTCTTAGACAAGCAATACTTCACCATGATCCTAAACTTGGAATTAGAGGAGCTATGTATATAGACTTCAAGAAATCAACTCAAAACAGAATACTCTGCAAGAAATGCCATGATAATATCTAGTGTGGAAGTATGAAGTAAGATTAACTAGAATTACGTTAAACCCTTATAGGTCACATATAAGAACCACATGAAATATACGTTATCCCAATCTTTTGTTTCAGCATAACTCTCCTTTATGTTCAACAATTCTTGGTTGAAGAATTGGAATTTTTCTCCCAACGACATACTATTGTAGTTGGAAGGTAGTTTATTCTTGCTAAGTAATTCAAAGTAGAGTTCCAGATCATCTGTTTTGAATATAGGTAAAACATCATCAGCGTAACAACAAATTATTTTCTTAGCTAGATGTTTATCGCCACCCATACCTCTGATATTCTCCCAAGAGGCATCAACCTTCTCAGCTAATTTTTTCTCCTTGCTAACTGCTATTCTCAACAAATCTTTGAAAAGCTTGATGTTGTAACTTGCGTTACGAAAGGTGGTTGGATACATCCTACACTCCCAGTTTTCAAAGCACTAGGTGGTTTTGTCTTGGGTGTTCTCTACTTATTTAGATGGAAAAAGAACATTGCTGCAAGCATCTTAGCTCACCTAAGTGCAAACATGGTATCCACTTTTCTTGTGGTTTTATACTAATCTAAGTACAAATAAGGAGCAGAAAAGAGCTGAGGCTAACTAACACCTAACACAAACAGAAAGAAAGACAATAGAGAAAGCATAGTATAAGCTAGTAGCTGTCATCTTTTTATTTTGAGAGATGACATCCAAGATGGGGATTCTAATAGATATTAGCAACTATTCAAGGAAAAAATCTTCCAGAAATTATAAAAACTGCAATAATTAACATAAGAAATGATGTGAAATGAGTTGGAAGATTTACCTCATTCTACCCTTTGGGCTCTGCCTTGTAGGACCTTGACCTTTCTAATTCTTTTATTCTTTTAGGTGCTAATATTAATTCTACTATCTTCGGGATATCACCATACAATTCCAACACCCAAAAAAAGATATGTGGTTACTTTATTAAAAGCTTTTGATTTTGTCTGAAGCACAAAAAAGCTATAGTATAAGCTCAAATAATGCTTCTTTTAGTGCCTGAACAGTGTTTTTCAATATATCAATTTCAGTAAGTGTTAAAATAAAAATTTAAAATGTTTGTATGGTTTATATAAGAAGTTACAATGAAACCAGTAAGCACAATACTAACTTTGCGAATTTTATTGTTACCTATTCTATCCATTGTGATAGTTTCTGTATTGGTTATTTATGTTTATAGGACAAGTTTTGATGCTTCAGCTATCTTAGATTTCGTTTCAGCTTTGGTATCTATGATACTTGTAAATCTCTTAGTTTGGGAGAGACTTAGAGACTCTCTTTCAAAAAAGCTTGAATATATACACGAGAACTTTTTGGACAAACTCAATGAAAGATTTCAAAGAGATATTTTTCATTTCTGGAGAGAAGGAATTGATGGAATGAAATCTGATTTAGAGCGATATGGAAGATTCATGGGGATTTCTCTATATCCTAAAGCCTTGTTAAAACAAATTGAGACCTTTTTGATTATTTACAAGAAATATGATAGCAAGCGTGAGGAAATAATCAATATCGGAAAGAAAGACCTTGAGAGCCAATTTGATCAATACTTATGGTTTTATTTACTGGGATTAAGAGATTTAAAAGAGTCGTACCTTAGACCAATGCGAGACAGAACATCATTTTTCAAATTGCATGAAGAAAAAGCTAGCATTGTTAAGAAAAAACAAGCCGAATTGATAGCAGAAATAAAGAATCACTCAGAAGAATGTGAAAAAATACAGGTAGAAATCTTAGCAAAACTTGAGGATTTTCTGCTAACAAATCATCTCAGTCTCGAACTAAAACTTCTGTAATGACATAATAGTGTCAATAATGAAAAAAAGAAGGAAGGTTTAGGCTATTGCTGTAGTATTGTGAATAGCTCTTCTTGTAGTGGTTTTATATAGAAAAAGAAGAGAAGAGTGTGTCTTTCTGTAATTGGTTATTTTCTCTTTCTGAACAGCTTTACCCCTTCAACTTCTGTTACATACTCGAATCCTTGTTCTATCAGTTTCTTAGCTTCTTCGATGTTTTTAGCTATAGCTGAGTGGTATTCTTCTGCTTTAAATTCCAGTAGTTGTGTGTATCTCAGAGTGCTTCTTAAGTCATGATGCCCTAAGAATGTCTTAACAAAGAGTAAGTCTTTTGTTTTATGATAAAGTATTGTTGCTTTCCAATGTCTGAAGTCATATAGCCTAATTGTTTTGAATGTGTAGTCTTGTAGTTTTTCAGCTAAGTTGTTTCTGATTCTTCTAAAGTGGTTACTTACTGTACTTGATTTTACAGGAAATAGTCTGTCATTCAGACTTAGCTTATTTATGTTGATGTATGTTTTCAGCATAGCTAAAGT
>JAOUKM010000068.1 GCA_029882535.1 Candidatus Bathyarchaeota archaeon | reverse complement strand
GTACTGGAATGGCCTGCTCTTGTTCTTCTCCAGTTTCTTCTGAAACATCTTATCCATATTAATTGAAGGACATGCTAGTCGGCTTGCATCCAAAACGTAGAATATTACATCGATTAGTTCTTCTGCTATTTCCTCTTCACTTCTACCCTTTTTCCAAGAATCGCTTGCTTCGCCTAGTTCTATAAATGCAAAAAGAAGCTTTTTCGGAATATCCTCAGCCTTATTGTAGAACCCCTTCTCCAAAACAAGTCTCTCTATTTCATTCTTCATTTCTTCCAGATGCACATTGACTTGCTCCTACTTTGGTGAGAGATCTAGGTTTCTAATTTATCATCAAGTTAAAAAAAATTGTGGGCTTCTGATTTTCTACAGGCTAGAAGGCGCGCGAATTGTGACATACGACAAAAAATGTCAAAAAATAGAGGAAGTAGGATAGATTTACTCGCCGATCACTTTTTCTGCAGCTATTTTGATGTCCTTTCTCTGGACGGTCTTTCTTCCGGCGTGCTTAGCGTAGCCTATGGCTTCCTTTGCGATCTTAACACCGACTTCATCGAGAACTTTGGCTAACTCTTCTGCAGCCGCTTCACTGACCCTCTCGGCACCAGCTTTCTTACAGATTCTGTGCATCGGGGCAACAGCCAACTCTGGGTCTGCCATACAACCCCCTCCTTAGCCTCTTTTTTTGTTTAAGCCACTATTTAAAATTTGCTTGTCATATTGAAACCTCATCGTCTTCCTTTTTCTATTTGGATACACGTCCTCGCTTTTTCCAGTGGTCTACACTACTACAATGAAAAGCCAGAAACACCTTTTCTCCAGTGTTGATGAAGAAGAAGAAAAAACGGAAATTCCTGATGTTATCACACTGACAGAGGCTCTACAAATACCTGATTCAGCATACTCAAGCAATTGTTGTTAGCGTAAACAATAAAAGAAACATACGAGAATGCGTTTTCTATATCACAACAAAACGGAACAAAGACACACTCGTAATGGAGAACTGAAAGTTTGGGTAATGTGCGACCAGAGCATGTGAAAAGGGTAGCGCGAGAACTTCTGAGACGTTACGCAGATAAATTCACTACAAATTTTGATGAAAACAAAGAAATTATTCAATCTGTGACAAATATTGCTTCAACAAAGCTAAGAAACCGAGTGGCAGGTTATGTAACTCGGATACTAGCCACGCAAGTTGCCCAAACTTCTCAATCAAACGAGGAGGCAGAATAGGCTTTATATCTTGTTCCATTTATTGCATAAAGCACATTGAAAAGATGAGGCACCCAAGATATGTCAATGATAAATAACTATCAAACAGGATGGGCTTCGCGGTATCTCAGAGAAGCCAAAGCAGAATTCACAGCTGCACAGAAGACGCCGTACATGGCGTCAAGTCTAATCTTAGAAGCAGTGCGGAAGGCTCAGATGGCTATTTACTACAGCCTTGGAGAACCCGCATTCATAGAAACAATTGTTCGTGAGGCAATGCACAGAGAACAGCTCATAGAAGATCCCATCTTAAGGTGCCTTGTTGAAATTGAACGAACGGTACAACAAGTGGCACAGATCGCTGAACCGGGTTATGAATCTGTAATACAGCAAGTCGAAGAGTTAATCAAGATTGCCTCTGATATAGTTGAACTTTTCATTGGCAAAGAAACTAACTAATTTCTACATTAAGTGTCTTATAGTTCTATTGCAGATGAAAGCATGTCCGTCGCTCACGTCATTTACCATGGGAAACTAAATCTTTGCAATAGTTGATGTGCGCGACATCTATCAACCTTTTTTCTCTGTCTTCGCAACTTCTGGATTTACCAGATTTGGTGGAGTCTTTCCTTCAAAGAATGCAACCAGGTTTTCGGCGACCATTTCTGCCATTCTTGAACGCGTCTCATAACTCGCACTCGAGATATGAGGTGCCACAACCACATTGTTAAACTTCAGCAAGGGATTCTGCATCGGTGTTGGCTCTTGTTCAAAAACATCAAGTCCAGCTCCTGCAATCCAACCTTCCTTTAGGGCCTTGAATAGGGCTTTCTCGTCGACTATTGGACCGCGCGCATTGTTTATTAGGTATGCCGTCTTTTTCATCATCTTTAGTTTCTTCTCATCAACTAAATGGTATGTCTCTTTGGTTAGAGGCGCGTTAATGGTTATGAAATCAGCTTTTTGAAAGAGCAAGTCGATGTCAGTGAATTGCATGTTGTACTCCTTCTCGAAGTCGGGTCTTCTTATGATATCGTAATAGAGGGCTTTCATGTCGAAGCCCTTAGCTCTTTTCGCTATTGCGCAGCCTATCCTTCCGAGACCAACTATGCCTATCGTAGCCCCGTACACGTCTCTTCCCTGTATCATCATTGGGTGCCATCCAACTTTCCAGTTTCCAGAACGAACGTATGTGTCAGCCTCAACGACTCTCCTGGCTACCGCCATCAAGAGTGTCCAAGCGAAATCGGCAGTGGTTTCAGTGAGTACGCCGGGTGTGTTGGTCACATAGATTCCTCGTTTTGTCGCTTCCTTGACCTTGATGTTATCAAATCCAACAGCCATTTGAGCAACAATCTTGAGGTTAGACGCGACATCGAAAACTTCTGCATCCATCTCGTCTGACAAGAGTGTTGCTAGGGCATCAACTTCCACTGCCTTCTTAATTATGATCTTCTTAGGCGGAGGAGCATATTCTCGCCAAACCTCAGTGTCAAACCTTTCCTCAATAACATGCAGTCCTCGCTCTGGCATCTCACGAGTAACGAAAACCTTTGGTTTTGACAAGTTCTTATCACTTCTATGTATTTTTAGGGTTCTTGTTATGCTCGCAAACTTATTACGCTTACGGCCAATAATTAATGAGGTTGACAAAAGAATCGCCGTCGTGCGTGAGATAGATATGGTTACTATAAGAAATGCCGAAGAGCTGTTAAAAAATGCGAGGTCAAGCCTTGATCGAAAGGCCCGGGAACTAGCCTTAGACGCTCTCAACGCAGCCCTAGAAGCTGCAGACCCTAAAGTCATAATCAAGTCTCAAGTCAAGGTGGAGAGAGATATACTGAAAATTCGAAACTTTTCTTTCAACTTGAATGAGTACAGAAACATCTTTGTTGTAGGTGGAGGCAAAGCCAGCGGGTATATGGCTGAAGCTTTGGAAGAACTTTTAGGAGATCGGATAACTGATGGGATCATAAATGTGCCTTATGGTGGTCCTCTATACAAGACCCGGAAGGTAAAACTTCAGCACGCTAGCCACCCTATACCCGATACTTCGGGCGTGAAAGGCGCAAGCCGCATGCTGGATTTGGCTAGTCAAGCCAAAGAGAATGATTTCATAATTTGCTTGCTGTCTGGTGGAGGATCAAGTCTGATGCCTCAACCATGCAGTGGTGTATCTTTACCCGATA
>JAOUKM010000067.1 GCA_029882535.1 Candidatus Bathyarchaeota archaeon | reverse complement strand
CGGAAATACATCCGAGTATGAAAGAAGTCCAGTTTGTTTTTTCGGTTTTTTGGTTTATCAGTTCCATTAAGTATCCGAACATTATCATCATTGCGTTTAATACGAAGATCATTGTCAAAGACCAGAAATCCCATACGCCCAAAAAGAGGGCAATTAGCACTATCATTATTGAGCTAGAGAATGCATATTCATACCATCGGTATGGATTCATTCCTTTCTTCAAGTTCTCATTGTATTTATCATTCTTAATGAATGCAATGATAAAATGAGCTAATGCTGAAAGTAATGGAAAAGATGCTACAATAACTCCAAGATACCCGATTGTAACCAAGACTTGTGGGTCAGGAGTGACATCTATTCGAAATGGTGGACCTTCAATTATTGTAAATTTTGTGTAGAAAGTATAAAGACTACGTTCCCACTCGAGCTGAGTTCCTAGGACAAGCATTAATATTCCTTGGATTAGATGTAGCACAAAAGCAGCTGCATTGAAGCGTTTCAGATATTTGAAGGAAATCGGTGATTTTGCAATAATTTCTTGTCTTTCTTTAAAATTCATGAAAGATTATATTTCGTTAATCTCTTTTATGATTTTGGTAAGGCTATCGTCTGTTTAATTGTTTATAATTTTATTGGGTTACTGTAAACTTTTATTCTTACAATCAAAGGATATCTGGAAAAAGGTTTGCTTGAAGTCCATAATTTGTATACTCGTCATGAAGACCTCGTTAAAGAGATGAAATGAAGAGGCTACAATCACTACTCTAAAGTTGATGAGAAATGGCAATTTGTAGAAAAAGTAGGGGTCATTGATAAAGAAAAAAAATATTGACGAGCTTGTTAATCGGTGCTCAAAATGTAAAAGAATACATTAAATTTATAGAAAATCAATTCGAAGAAATTAATGTAAGTGATTGGTTATTCCGTACTCTCCTGTGTTTGGGTCTTGGAATAATTGGATCTGAGGTGGATAGAACGTGAAAACTACAAACGCAAGAGCTAAGATTACAAGAGCAACTAGAGAAATCATTTTCAGACTCTTAGGTAGTTTTTTGAAAGTCAACAGCTTATAACTGATGAGTTGTCCAATGATTATAGCAAAAATGAAACTGAGAATATCGATTATTAGGTTTTCTTCGGCAATAATAGTATATGAGTAGAAGATTACTGGAATGATTATCATTATAGCGTAGATTCCAATGGTCTTTGCAAAAAAGAAGTTGTTGGTTTTTTTGTTTAAATGACTGTATTCAAAGATTGCATACAAAAGGGTTGGCCAAAAAGCAATTTTCAGATGCTCCCATACGCTTTCATTCACGGCAGAGAATACACCAATTATTGGTTGATTGCCAGACCATTCAAAAGTAAAATGAAGCATACTTCCAAGAATAATTATAAGGACCATGCCAACCAATTCATACCAGAAAATAGACCTTTTGTCCAACAACTTAGCTTTCCCTAAAAACACCTTTTCGAGCTTTTTAAATATAAATTTTGATACTGAAAGTTTTCAGGCTTTTGGATAATTCAAAAGATAAAGTTGGGTTTGGGGGGTTAAAATTTGATCCAACCAACCAACCAACCAACGGAGACGACGACAGACGGGGATAAACGGGGAAACGACCAACCAACGACGGACGACGGTTAACGGTTTATGGACGGTCCTATACCCTGTATACCCCTGATTTGGATAGGTTCCTAATGGTACAGGAATGGAATAGGAATAAGGAAGGAATAGAGCGCAAATAGAGTGAGGGGTAAAAAATCAAAGAAAAATTACCACTCATAACAAAAATACGAGGGGTAAAATCTACTCAGAAAGTTACCCCTCATAATAAACTAAGACTAATGCTATGAGGGGCAAAAAATATACAACAAATTACCCCTCAGCATTGCGCGCGCGTATGTTCTGAAATTGGAGGGAATTAGATTCGGTCTCATTTTTGTGTTCGTTTAGAGAAATGTGGATTGTGCTCCAAGATCTTCTTCACGGTCCATCTGGCAAGGTCTCCGGTTACTTCTTGGCAGGCAGTCCATAATTCGCGCGCGCTCGCAAATTCTTGCATAACTTCCGGATTGGTGAATCTGTAGGATTTTCCCCAGTGATGGAACTGAACCTCCTGACATTGTATGTGACCGTATTTCTCCTGCATCTCTTTACCCACTTCAGCAACCACACTGGCGACGTTGAGCATCTTCGCCTGGTCCTTGAGATCCTCCTTTGTGAAGCCAAAACTGTAGCTTATTGCCATAGCGGCACCCGCCATGGCACCACAGGTTCCAATAGCCATGTTGCCGGTTCCACCGATTAAGCCTAAGGTAGCTTTCCAAACGCCATTAACCACAGGATCGTCTTCGTAGCCCAGAGTTTCCATAACCGCAGCAAAAACACCAGGGGCACAGCCCATGCGCGCGCAATAATCATACCCACGACGGTAGGCCTCATCCAAAGCCTCTCTAGCTATTTCTGATTTTTCCGTCATGAAGTGACCCGCCTAATGAATTTCCTCTTTTAGTGTTATAAATTTTGCATCATCGTGCGCGCAATATTAGTTGAAGAATTCTCTTATCAGGATCAAGCTACTGCCCACTCCGTCAAGGACGACGTCGAGACCACTACACACGCGTTCTGGC
The DNA here is from genome assembly GCA_029882535.1 of Candidatus Bathyarchaeota archaeon. Taxonomy (NCBI): domain Archaea; kingdom Thermoproteati; phylum Candidatus Bathyarchaeota; species Candidatus Bathyarchaeota archaeon. The sequence continues at coordinate 969 of JAOUKM010000067.1, read as the reverse complement.
ACGAACAACTGATGAAGTTCATCTGTAGCTCCGTAAAGAATAGATAACGTGATGGCAAGTAAGTACGCTTTCGCCTTGACAGCCGAAGATCTGGAGTTTATGAATGCTCGGAACAGTAGGAAGCTTAGGATGAAGTATTCCACAACATGTTTTGCTGCGTCAGAGATTGTTATTCCAAATTGTTGTTCCGGCTCAGGCAAAACAGAAATCGATGAAAGATAGAATATCACACTCGCATAAAGATAAACCGGGAACCAATACCAAACTTGATGTTTCAACCACATGCGCAGCTCCAACTCTCTGGTCTTGCAAATTTGTAATTGTAATTATGAGATTGAGTATAAATACACCGGATGGACTTTTTATTGCGCACACGTATGATTGAGAACTTCCTTAGGCTAAAGTCAAAGCGTGTCATTTTATTAAGTTCTCTACCTTTTTATGGATGTGATATTAAGGTATTTGAAGGGTATTTGAATGACAAGTTTTGGCTTTAACCTTCAGCTTGAAGAGTACTCAATTGACCTCGCGTTGAAGACGGCTAGATTAATTGAGGATCTAGGGTTAGGGGCTGTCTTCGTCAATGATCATTATATGAAGCGCTCTGCCAATAATATTCCAGATGCGTTCCTCATGTTGACGGCTATGGCGCTCAAAACTAAGCGGATTAAGATAGGAATAGCCGTCACGCCAGTACCTTTCAGATCTGCTCCCCAAACCGCCAAAATCGTCTCAACCCTTGATAATATCAGCAAAGGGCGCTTCCTTTTTGGAGTTGGAGCGGGGTGGAACCAAGCTGAATTTGAAGGGTACGGTGTCGAGTTTCTTCCTCCTAGAGAGCGAGTATCCAAGACCATTGAGGGAATAAGGCTTATGAAAAGGATGTGGACCGAGGACGAGGTTAAGTTCCAAGGCAAATATTATCACATCAAGGATGCTGTTCTTCTCCCAAAAACGGTTCAAAAGCCT
>JAOUKM010000066.1 GCA_029882535.1 Candidatus Bathyarchaeota archaeon | reverse complement strand
CTTCCCGACGCGCCATATCAAACGCTGGATCATCAAATATGTCTCTTATCATCGGCGAACCATTTTTGTCGCTCGCGATTCCGCCATTACACACTTGGAAGCCAACGGCAACCATTCTCGGGGGGCCGTCAAAAGCCGTGCATTTGCTGTCTTTCAAACCTACGGGCATGAGAGGTCCCCAATGACTGCCCCGCATCCACCCCTCAACAAAATATGTGTGAAGAAATGGCACGAGCATTTCGCCTACAGCAGGCAATCCATGCTGCGCCCTCACGATAGCAACTGGGTCATCCTTTCCAACATATTTGCCTGCGATAAGCGATAGTTTCGTGGTGCTAGTCACAGCACACAGAAGCTCATCCTTAGCTCGCCAAACACGCGAAACATTGTAACGAGTGCTAGTACCGAGGAGGGCAACAAGTTCATACATTTCTTCAGGGCATTTCAAAACTACTTTTTTGTTCTCCTTTGAATCTAAAACCTCAAACTTGAAGCCGCCAACCATGTTTGAGTCAATCACAAGTCCAGCTGTGCTCATGGGATCGGCAAATATGCGAAACATGGGATAGTTAAACGAGCCTGCTGAGGTTTTGTCTGCTGCAAATACAATAATTGGGTCCGAACCTCTTTCTTCAATTTCCATCTCAGCTACACCTGGACCCATACCGCGAACGTTGCCACTGAATGCTGTTTTCAGCAGATCTTGCCCGGCCCCGTAAAGTTTCAAATCCTTCGCTTTCTCGGCAGCCGTCTGAAAAGTGTCCCAAGCTAATGCGTGAATTTCTCTGTTTTTTTCACCTTTCTCATGAACCATGAGAAGCTCAAGATCATCTCCAGCGTTGAACACGTAGAAACTGTTAATGATGCCTTTCTTTTGTGCTTTTTCAAGCTTGTTTTTACCTATTTCGAGTAATGGCTTGGGAACAATATGATGTCCTACTAGGGAACCAACGTCACATTTTATAATTGATATTGTTGTTTTCATGGTTTTTCATATCCATTTCCAGAATTCACATATTCTATTTTATGTTCTTAAAGACTTTACGTTAATAAAGTCAGTTCTAGGCTATTAGTAGCGATAAACGATAAATTTTTGGGTTCAGCGATTGTTTAGCATCAAAAAGAAAAAAGGGCGCTTCTTACCCTTAAGAGATGCGAACTTAAAACTCTATAGTAGTATCAAAAAAAGCCGCCCACCCTAATACATATACATGAAGCTTCTAACTTAATGTGCTACATTGCTTCGTTTAGTAGCTCCAGAATATCTTTCACCACAATTTTATCTTCCACGTCTAATACTTTCACGGCGTCTTCCAAAGTTGTAACACAGAACGGACAGGCAGTTGAAATGACTTCAGCGCCAACTTCTAATGCTTCTTTAACCCGATCTACACTAGGCCTCTTCTCAGGGAGGGCATCCTCTGTCCAAGTTCTTCCGGCTCCTCCACCACAACAAAAACTATTCTCCCTCGCTCTCTTCATCTCAACAAGTTCTAAGCCATCTATTGACCTCAAAATCTGTCGAGGAGCATCGTAAATCTCGTTGCGTTTGCCTAAGAAACAAGGGTCGTGATAAGTAACCTTCTTGTTAACGGGTTTTGAAAGTTTGAGCCTGCCGCTTTTGATGGCTTCGGCGAGAAACTGTGTATAGTGCTGAACATTAAGCCCTTGGTCGCTGTATGGTTTATCGTTCTTGAAAGTGTTGTAGCAGTGTGGAGAAAGTGTTATGATTTTCTCTGCACTGAACTTTTCAAACGTTGAGATGTTATGTTCGGTAAGCATTTCGAACAGTCCTTTTTCGCCAAGTCGCATTATATGATCTCCACAACACCATTCTTCAATGCCAAGCGTTGCAAAGTCAACGCCTAGGCTATCAAATACTGAGACCATGGACCTGGCAATAGCTTGGCTTCTCTGATCATAAGCTGACGCGCAACCCACAAAGGACAATACGTCAGCCTTTTCAACTGTTGGAAACGTTTTAACGTTCAAATCTTTAGCCCAATCCATCCTTTTGCTAGGATGCATTCCCATCGGATTATGATATCTAACAACACTCGTAAGCACGTCCTTAACCGTTCGCGGTATGCTGCCCGTTTCTACCACGAGGCTGCGTTCATCAACTATTGAAGATGAACAATCAATTTCTTTCGGGCAGAACAGTGTACACGAGTTACAAGAGGTGCACAACCATATGCTGTCAGCTGTAGCCTTCAATCGTCCATCTAGGCCTTCATCTCTTGAATCTGAAACAAATCGAAAATTAGCGGCATTAGCAGAAGGCCCGAGGAATTTCTCATCTATTGCGGCTGGGCAAGCGGAATAACAAATAGAACACTTGATGCACAGCGTTAAGTCCCAATACTTTTTAAGGTCCGTTGGTGATTGAATAAATTCATCAAGCTTCTTAAACGCCTCTTCTGGCTTGACTAAGACAGGTTTTATTCTGCTGTATGTGTCAAAGAATGGTTGGATGTCGACAACTAGGTCTTTTATGACGGGCATATTTTGGAGCGGTTCGACGACTAATGTGTCAGAGTTTAGATGGAGTACCTGTGTGTAACAGGCTAGCATCGGTTTTCCGTTAACCAAGACTCCGCAACTTCCACACACTCCCATCCTGCATGAATGCCTAAACGCAAACGTCCCATCTAAATTGTCTTTGATGTATATGAAAGCGTCAAGTAAGGTCGTTCCTTTGCGGACAAGCACGTTATATGTGGATATGTAATGCTTTTTGCTTTGAGGGTTAAAACGGCGTATCTTAAATTCAACAGTTTTCTTAACTTGGGAATTCATGTCATTTAATCTCCTAATAAGCTCTTGCGGCTGGAGGCCACTTGGTTATAGTAACTGGAATGTACTCAAGTCTAGGGCCTTCTTTTGTATAGTAAGCAATAGTATGCTTTAACCAGTTTTCGTCGTCACGTTTGGGGCAATCAAGTCTGGTGTGGGCGCCTCTCGACTCTGTTCTAGCAAGTGCGCCGGCTATTGTAGCTTCACAGAGGTCCAAGGTGAAGTCAAGCTGCAATGCTCCTACGAGCTCAGTGTTGAATTGCTTGTCTTTGTCTTCTATCCTTATGTTCTTGAATCTCTCCTTGAGGTTCCTTAGTTCCTTCAAAGCGCTCTCAAGTTCGTCACCTTTTCTAAATACCCACACTTTCCCACTCATAATATGTCTTAGCTCGTCTCGAATAACAGGAACCCTTTCATCGCCTTCACTGCCCAAGATTTCGCCAAAAACTCTTCTTTCCTCTGCCGAGACTTTTTCACGTGAAATTTCTCGAAGACTGTTTGAAAGGGCGTATTTAGCAGCTTCTTCGCCAGAGACAAATCCGAAAACGAGGCAATCAGATGTCGAGTTAGTGCCAAGCCTATTTGCTCCATGGACATTAAAACAAGCGCATTCGCCTGTAGCATAAAGTCCTGAAACCGGCGTCTCCGTTTTTATATTAGCGTGGATTCCTCCCATGGAGTAGTGAGCCGCTGGTTTAATTGGTATCGGTTCCTCTACGGGATCCACTCCACTCAGTTTTATTGCAACGTCACGTATAAGAGGCAGCCTTTCGTTTATTTTCTCCTCGCCCAAATGTCTAAGATCCAAAGCTATGTAAGGACCGTAACGGCCTTCTAGTCCACGTCCCTCCTGAATCTCTGTCGTCTCTGCTCTGGAAACTATGTCACGTG
>JAOUKM010000065.1 GCA_029882535.1 Candidatus Bathyarchaeota archaeon | reverse complement strand
AGTGTAAATTACAACGTGGCGGCACTTGGCAGAGGCTATGAAGTGACAGTTCAAGACCCAAATTTCAGCGCTATCGAAGACCGTATGCTCTGCCGCTTGCATAGACTCACAAAACAGCGTTTTATAGAAATCGCAGAAAGTCAAATGCGGTTGGCCTTCGGAGAAATTGACATCGAAAAAGGAACGCAACAGATACGAGATCATCTGTCGTTGGTTTACGCAGCTGAAACTGGCCATCCTCTAGCGCAAGGTAGATTTCTGTCAAAGCCCGTTATGCTTACTCCGAAAGCCCAAGAGATGTTGATGAAAGCTAGAAAAGCCATTTTGGAAGAAATTCCAAGAGAAGTTGTTCGCTTTTCAGCAAGGCTTGAGGATCGTGCTATTCGTTTTGCCTGTGCCGCTTCTCTCCTCAGCTACTTCCAGTCAGCCCTTGACTACATTCCTGTGAGTGAAGAAGCATTGAAGTATGCTATACAGCTTTATGTAGAAGAAGCCTCCGTAAGGTCTCGAGAAGAGTTTCCGCCAGAATCAGTTTTAGGGAAACTTGGCTTAGATTAGGAGCTACCTCAAAAGAGTATTTGGCACAATCTCCCTAGCTAGTTTCAAGAATTCTTCCATCTCTTCCTGAGAAAAGGATTCAATATTTCTGAATTTTGGATCAAGCGTTTCTACTTCGCCTTTGAAGCATTGGAGAACATATTTTTTGCAGTCTCTTATTTTGCTACAGATTTGTTTGATGTCGTTTTTGCCATGGATTGTGGGAACTAGTGTTGTGCGAAACTCGTAATCTACAGAGCTGCTTAACAAAACTTCTACTGTTTTCTCTACTTCAGCTAGCAGCTTTTCTGCGTTAACGCCAATTGCGTGTGAGTATTTCTCTTGAGTAAGCGGTGCCTTGAAATCCATAGCAACGTAGTCTACAAGCCCTTGTTCAATCAGTTTTTGCACCATCGAAGAGTTTGTGCCGTTAGTATCTAACTTGACGTCTAAGCCTAATTCTTTGATTTGTTTGCACAAAGTTGGGAGTTCGTTGTGGATTGTTGGTTCGCCTCCAGTCATAGTTACGCCGTCAAGCCAATCCATGTTTTTCGTTAAGTATTGTTCGATTTCTTGGTATGGTATTGTTTGCATTCCTTCTGGCTTGAGAACAAAGCTTAGGTTGTAGCAGAAGGGACAGCGGAAGTTGCAGTGGGGCAAGAATATGGCTGCTGAGACTTTTCCATCCCAATCTACGAGGCTGAGATCTATGAATCCTTTAATTTCCGGCAGCTTCATTTATCCAATCGTTTCCTTACTTCGGTTTCCAACTCCTCTCTGGAAAGGAGTTTTCCTCGAGTTATAACTTCATTGTCTATTGCTATGCTTGGGGTGCTCATAATCTGATACATGAGCCCGTCCAGCTGACCGTTGGGAGTGCTTATGTCCACTTCTGTATATTTCAGTCCATATTTCTGTGCTATTTCTTGAGAAATCTTTTTGGCAGCAGGACAGTTTGTGCAGGTTGGCAGGGTGAAGACTTTCAACTCCATGTCAAACTTTCTCCCTTTTTAGGCGCATGTGTGGTTAGACAATTAAAGTCTTAACTTTTTCTGTTGCTCTTTTTTAAGGCTAGGTGCGGCGAGGATTATAGAAAATTTCTCCATAAATTTCTTATGTCTAGAGCAACGTAATTGTTACTGCTGTATTTGAAAAATATGTTAAAAGGAGAAAGGAAAATGAACTTCAGCATGAAAGCAACATACCTTACGCGAGGAAATAGATCTGAAGCAACTTGCCTGTTGGCGATACTGGCTATATCTATGTTCGCAACTATAGTGCCCGCGACAGTAGGTTCTGTGAGCAACACTGTGACAGCCTCTGCAGTTGAAAAACTAGCCAACGGTCTTACTCAGTCTTTAGCTGAAACGAGCGCTTCTGCCATCAACATTATTGTTGAAGCTACTGCAAACGCCCCTGTTATCGAAGCAATTGAAGACATAGGAGGAGAAGTCTCCACCCTTTACGAGAGTGTTGAGGCATTCGCTGCTTCCGTTCCTGCAGATAAAATATTAGATTTGGCAGAAAACCCAAATGTCGTAAAAATCTTTGAAGACTCCATGCGCTATATGAAGCAAGGTCCGACCAACCCTGTTAAACTCGACTACAATCTGGGGCCTTTCCATGAAGATACGGTGCTTCTAGAAGAGGAAGTTTCCGTGAATCCAGTTGACGCCGCCGCAGCGGGTTCGGCAGTACCCAGCACGTTTGCGGTTGCAGAACTAACTCATGCAGAAGACATATGGTCTGAAGCTGACTATGGAGAAGGAAGCACAGTCGCAGTCATAGATACAGGTTGCTGGGTTGACCCATGGATCGACCCAGACACAGGCGACACATACTACCCTTGGTACACATTTCCAGATCTCACGACCAACGTCATTGACGGAATAGACTTGAGCTACGATGTCGGCACTGGATGGGAAGGATACGGCGCTCCAACTAACCATCCGCATGGAAGTGGAACCGCAGGCTTCATAGCAAATCACGTTGAACTAATATTTGGGCCGGGACACTCTTGGGGAGAATCTTTTCTGCTTTACTATCCAGAAGGCGGCTACAAAGATGCAGACGGCCGTGTCCACCTTTTCGTCTTCGGTGTTGCACCTCTTGCTTCCATATATGCGGTGAAAGTGTTTGATCATACAGGCGGTGGAATACCAAGCTCGCTAGTAATGGCTGGGATGGACCACGTTATTCAGCTGAAACTTGAGAGCATATATGACATTGACGTAATGAGCATGAGTCTTGGAGGAGGCGTTGGCGCACCAGGCGAAGACCCTGAAGATCTCTTAGCTGACGCCGCAACAGAAGCAGGAATACTTGTGTCAGTAGCTGCTGGTAACGAGGGACCTGCACCAATAACCGTTGGTTCACCAGCCACCGCAAAAACTTGCATAGCAACAGGTGGCGCTGCTGACCCGATTCATGAACGGGCTTATGGAAACATAGCACTCTGGAACTATGGAATTCCAGGCTATTACTATTGGCCCAGCAACGAAATAGGTCTCTACGAATTTACTAGTAAAGGTCCAACCTCAGATGGTCGACAAAAACCAGACGTGATATCTACTGCATCGGCACTTCTATTCAGTTACCTTCCAGGCTGGGCAATGTGGGCTTATGGCGTACCCTACACACTTGGCCTTGGATGGGGCACTTCATTCTCTTGCCCACAAACTTCAGGTTTAGCAGCACTCTTGGCGAGCTATGGAAAAACATACGGATTAAACCATGATCCATGCCATCTTAAAACGGCTTTAATTGAAGGCGCAGATCCGCTTGCTGGCTTCATTGCGATAGAGCAAGGTGCAGGATACATTAATGCTTTTGATTCGTTGGAAATATTCAAGACATTGCCTGAAACTCTGCCACCTGAAACCTATCCAGAGATTACTGATTGGGATCCACCAGTAGAAATAACTCAGTTAGACAATGGTGCAGCTACCTTCGAGAACATAGCGCTTGAACCAGCAAAATACGCGTATTTCTACTTCAGACTAGGCAGCGAAGTTGACTCCATAAAAATCACAATTTCGGGTGTTACACTATCAAACTGGAACCCGGTGTTCGGCGACTCCTATAACGTTTACTTAACCACAGCAGCCAGAGACGGTATTGGCGATTATCTGATCGGAGATCCTCAATGGTTTATCGGTGACTCTGAAATCATAGTAAGCCTCGACACAGACTTTCAGCCGGGAGTAATTCGTCTAGTTCTTACAACGGACTTCTCAAGCTTCGGCACGATCAGTTTTGACGAGATGAAATTTGAAGTGACAGAGCTA
>JAOUKM010000064.1 GCA_029882535.1 Candidatus Bathyarchaeota archaeon | reverse complement strand
CTATGGTGAAAATTCCAAGGTTTGGACCCAAATAAGCCTGCAGTTCATAGTCCGGGTTGTCCGTTATTGCTCCCTTGAACCTTCCTGTCTTCACCATAGCTATCTTAAGGCAGCACGTTGGACAGCCAAAATCAGCCCAAAACTGTTTTATCCAGACCCTATCTTCGAACTTGTCAACACCGAAGCTTTTTTCATTATGCCATTCATCCTGCCAGTTACGGACCGGTTCAGAACTCGTTTTTGCCCCAACCTCGTAGCCAGCAGCTCCTGTCCCCCAGCGTCTCCACAGTTCATTTTCATAAGCGTTATTGCAAACCACCTGTATTAGTCGTCTCACCTTTCTCATATCAGCCACTTCAGGGAGCGGTCCGGTGCCTTTGACAGCTATTGCCTTTAGCCCTTTTGCCCCCATAACTGCCCCGTAGCCGCCATAGCCTGCAGCGTGCGTCCACTTTGCCGCAACTACTGCTAGCCGAACCTTCTTTTCTCCTGCCGGACCAATATACAAGATTGCAGGTTCCTTGAACTCACCGTATCGCGGAAACCGTTTTCCCAAAAGTTCTCTACACTCTTTCGTGAGAATTCTAACTGTTTGTTTTGCGTCTTTTCCCCATAAGTGACCAGCATCTCTAACCTCGACATCAGAATCCTTGACAAATAAGTAACACGGCCTTTTAGCCTCACCAGTCACTATTATGCCATCATACCCAGCGCATCTTAGCTCAACTCCAAATTCTCCCCCTACGGTTGAGCCCACCACACCGTTGCTCTGTGGCGACTTTCCAGAAACACAGATCCTTCCTCCTGGAAAGAACCCTGTCAAAGGTCCAGTCAAAAACAGAAGAATGTTTCTTGGTCCTAACGGATCTATTGTTTCCCATGAAGTACCTAATCTGTCCCAGAGAATTTTTGTCGCTAGACCTCTACCGCCTATATACTCTTTCAGAACATTTTCGTCAAATGTTATCTCTTTGATATCCTCAGTTGAAAGATCAATCTCGATGAATTTCCCTGCGTAACCAAAGGTCAAATCAATTCCTCCGATTCTTCACCATACATCTTAGCAGCTAAGTCTCGTGTCATTTCTTCTGGTCTACGTGCGTAGAGATGGTACGCGCGGTTTTTTCGAGAGACCTTTTGCAGTACATTCCACCCCCCTTCTCTGCAAACTTTAACACATTGAGGGTTGCCCCTACATAGGTTGCAGATTAAAACATGCTTTTCAGTTGGATGCATGTGAGGTATCCTGCCCGGACAAGCGTCTATGCATTCCCCGCAGGCAGTACACTTATTTGGGTTGACCAAGACTGCGGCAGTCTTCTCACTTACTGACAGCGCTTCGACCGGACATGCTTCAACACATGGATAGTCTTCGCATTGGGCACAGAAATGTGGAAACTCGACGCCGGGAATAAGCATGAAGACTCTTATTCTTGCGGCTTCTGGCCATATTCGTTTTTCATGAAAAAGCGAACATGCAATTTCACATTTTCTGCACCCACTGCATCGTGAAAGTTCTCTTGCTATCCAGATCAGTTCTTTCTTCTTGGTCAATATCAGATCATCTCAGGTCACTGAAAGAATTCTCTATTAAGGTTTGCAACGATTTAAGCGTGTGGTTTACGTGTGTGCGCATTTTACGTAGTAAACTGGCACATATGCACTGTTGTTTCTACCTCGCTATCTGAAAGTGACTTCGTCTTCTATCTCTTTTGCTAACTCATTCAGGAGTTTTTTCTGTCGACCTGTTAGTTTCGTGGGTGTCCGAACTATGACTTTTACAAGTTGATCTCCTCTTCCCCATCCATGTAAACGCGGCATTCCTTTTCCTCTTAACCGAAACATTGTTCCCGTTTGGGTTCCAGCAGGAATTTTGAGCTTCGCTTTTCCATTTAGCGTTGGAACATGGATTTTAGTTCCTAGTGCCGCTTGGGGCAAGCCTATATGTGCTTCACAGAAGATGTTGCTCCCATTCCTTTCAAAAACTTCATGAGGCTTGACGTGGACAACAACATAAAGATCTCCATTTGGACCACCTTTGAAGCCAGGTCTTCCCTTGCCGCTCAATCTCAAACTGTGTCCATCATCAATACCCGGAGGGATCTTCAATTTTATCCGATGGAGACGACTTGAAGTTCCTGTACCCTTACAGTCCGTACAAAGGTTCTTGATTGAGACCCCTTTTCCATGACATTTGTTACACGTCTGGATTTCCGTGAAATGCATGTACCCAAAATTTCTAGTCTGTCTTATTTCACCAGTACCGTTACATCTTGGACAGTTTTTAGTGCCTGATCCAGGTTTTACTCCGCTACCATGGCATGTATCGCATACATCAAAGCCTGGAACTCTTATGTCCTTTTCTAGACCGAAAGCTGCTTCTTCTAAAGATATTTCCAGATCATACCTTAAATCTGCTCCTTTCAGCGGACCATATCTTCCACGGGTTCTGCCACCAAAAAACATGTCAAAGATCGTGTCAAATCCGCGAAAGCCAAAACCAAGGTCTCTAAAGATCCTATCAAAGTCAGCACTTCTGAATATGTCATCCCAAGTATATTTCCCACTTATTCCTTCATGTCCAAACTGGTCATATTGTGTACGTTTCTTATCGTCGGAAAGTATAGCGTATGCCTCTGATATCTCTTTGAACTTTCCTTCAGCGTCTGGTGACTTATTCCGGTCAGGATGATATTCTAAAGCTAGCTTGCGATAAGCTTTTTTTATCTCTTTCTTTGATGCACTCTTGGGTACATTTAGTACTTCATAATAGTCTCGCTTATAACTCATTCAAGATCAGCCATCGGAGAAGAACTATATCTACTCTTTTTTATCTTCTTTCACTTCTTCATAGTCTGCGTCCACAACTTTCTTTTCTGGTTCCTTCTTTGCCTTTTCTTGGTCCGCTCGCTCTGCTGCTGCTTGTTGATATATGACTGTTCCGACTTCTTGCAGGACTTTTGCCAATTCTTCGCTCTTTATTTTGATCTTCTCAACATCTTTGCTGCTCAGAATTTCCCTTAGTTCAGAGACCGATTTGTCTATTTTCTCTATCTGCTCTTTTCCAAGTTTATCAGCCAGATCTTTCTTTGTTTTTTCAGCCGTATAAATCAATGAGTCAGCGCTATTTCGGACTTCGGCTTCCTCTCTTCTTCTTTTATCCTGTTCAGCAAACTCGTCAGATTCCTTCATCATACGTTCTTTCTCTTTTTCAGAGAGTTTAGTTGAAGCTGTGATGGTGATTTTCTGTTCTTTTCCAGTAGCTAAATCCTTTGCAGAGACGTTTAATATACCATCCGCATCAATGTCAAAGGCTACTTCTATTTGAGGGACACCTCTGGGTGCTGGAGGTATACCCGTAAGGTTGAACATGCCGAGGGAGATGTTGTCAGATGCCATAGCTCTCTCCCCTTGCAATACATTTATCGTTACTGTTGTTTGAAAGTCTGCGGCGGTTGAGAAGATTTGGCTCTTTTTTGTTGGGATTGTCGTGTTTCTTTCTATTATTCGTGTGAAGACGCCGCCTAGGGTTTCGACACCTAGTGAAAGTGGAGTTACATCTAAGAGTAATAAATCCTTTATCTCGCCGGCCAATACCCCACCTTGAATAGATGCTCCAACAGCTACGCACTCCATTGGATCAACTCCTCGTTCAGCGGGCTTGCCTATCAGGTCCTCTACAAACTTCCTCACAAGAGGCATTCTTGTTTGACCACCGATCAGAATAACCTTATCAATGTCTCTTGGCTCAAGCTTAGTGTCTTTGAGGGTCCGCATTATTGGTTCTCTTATCTTTTGAACAATGGGGCGTGTTAGTTGTTCTAGTTTTGCCCTATTTAATGTGGTTTGCAAGTGTTTGGGACCGCTTGTGTCGGAGGCGATAAAAGGTAAGTCAATGTCA
>JAOUKM010000063.1 GCA_029882535.1 Candidatus Bathyarchaeota archaeon | reverse complement strand
CTCAAGAAGCGCGTTTTTCTCTACTTCAAGTTTTTTTGCAAGCTTTTCTGCCGCTAAGTCGACACGTTTGCTCTTCTTCAGTTCCTTTGCAGCATCCTCTCGTAGTCGTCCAACCTCCTTGGCCAAGTCGAATGGGAGTGGAAGCATTTCACCGTCCCATCCTGGGATGGCTGCGAATTTGTCTTCTGAAGGAACCACGTGGACGGTGCCTGTTTCGTCTTCCATTTGCACGATACGCCACACTTTGCCTTTACATATGAAGCTGAGACCTACGCGAGCTCTCAGAGCCATAAACTCGTCGCCTAAAGTGCCAATTTTGCGGTCAGAGATGACGTCAACTATGGGGTAGCGTCTTTCGTCGGGTATCATGGAGAGATTTCGGTAGTAATAGTCCCGCGTTCGCCTAGTTTTCTTCAACACTTCGCCTTCTAGTCTTACTTCTCTTAATACATGTAGGTAATTTGCAACTTGTAAAAGCTTGGCTTTCGAAAGACTTCTAAACGGGTATGCACGATGAAAAATCTTCAAAACTTCTTCGACTGCAATCGTTCTCTTGTCAATTAGAATCCCCGCTGTTTGATGCGCCACCACATCTAATGCATTCTCATGAATCGAAAGGGGTTCAAGCTGTCCTTTGCGAGCTCTTTGCGCCGCAGCTAACGATTCTAAAACATCTTCCGAAAAAGCTGTGACTATAACGCCTTTTGAAACAAGGTCTAGGCGATGACCGCTTCTGCCGACTCTCTGAATCAAGCTGCTTACTTGCCGCGGAGAAAGATACTGAACTACCAAATCCACCCGCCCAATATCGATGCCTAGCTCCATGGTGCTGGTGCAAACTATAGCTTTCAAAACGTTTGCCTTAAACTCATCTTCAATTTGCATTCTCTCCTCTCTGGACAAAGATCCGTGATGCACCGCAACGTCATCTGTAAGGAGGCTAAACCTGTGTCCTAACATTTCGGCGTTGGTTCGGCTGTTAACAAAAATAAGTGTCGATGTATGTTTCCTAGTTAAATCTAGTATATGTCTGATTCTTGCGGCAGCTTCAGGCGTCGTTCTTAGTTTTTGAGCTAAATCATAATCTGCGTCAGTGGGAGTTGGGTACTCAATTGTGTATGTGTAGCCTTTAGGAAGCGAAACCTCCACAATTCTAATTGGTCTACTTGTGCCTGCAACGAATTTGGCGACTTTTTCCAAGTTTTCCACAGTGGCTGACAAGCCTATTCGCTGAAAATCCTTTCCAACGAGTTCGAAGAGTCTCTCAAGAGCCACAGAAAGCTGCACTCCACGCTTATTCGTTGCTAACTCATGCACCTCGTCGATTACTACGCAGCAAACATAGCTTAGATGCTCTTGCATGCGTGAGCCGGGTAAGATTGCTTGGAGAGTCTCAGGCGTAGTAACAAGAACGTCAGGTGGGTGAATTGCCTGTTTCCGACGAACCTTGGTTTCGGTGTCGCCGTGGCGAACTTGTATAGAAAGATCGAGCTTTGACGCCCAATAAGACATACGTTTTATCATGTCACGGTTTAGGGCTCTAAGTGGAGTAATGTAAAGAACGGAAATTCCTTGTCTTTCTGGTTGTTCAAGAATTTTTGAGAATATAGGTAGGAGAACTGCTTCTGTTTTACCACTTCCATTCGGTGCTACCAAAAGAACGTTTTCACCCTTCAAAACAAAGGGAATAGCTTTCACTTGTGGCTCTGTGGGCTCAGAAAAACCTAGTTCTCCTAAAACGCCTCGAACAGGCTTGACTAACAGTTTGAAAACTTGGGCTTCTTTCTTCAAATTGAGAAACCTAATACTAAAAATTGGTATACTCACTGATAATCTTTCGGCAAAGGAAGAAGTTCCTTCTTAAAACCGAGTCTTTCAGATATGTTAGAGAAATGGATATTTGAAGTTGCGAATTCAATTGTTTAAGGTTCGGAAGGCGAAGTCACATAAGCCCAAACAGTTACCAGCAGAACTGTTAGAAAAGCACCAGCAAATCCTGAAAGAATCCAATCCAACCCAATGGCTGGAAAAACCAGTGTGCTAAGTACCGGAATAACGTATATTGCCGTGAAGTTGGCAACAATTCCTGCAATGAAGCCAAGTAACCCGAACATGGCAAACATTCTTATTCTATCACCCATATTAATCACCTTGACTTAGCATACTACGAGAAAGCTGCTTTTTAGACTAACTGACACAAAACTGTCTATAACAGAAAACAAACCTCACTTCTATTTTAATGCGCAATTTAAAGCCTAAAACATTTAGGAAATAACCTATACTACCAGATATATATGTGGGTGTTTTGTGCATAATAACAATGTAATAATACACTTTTAACACCTTCCTCTTTCTTTAGGAGGTAAATTAAGTAATGTCAGAAAGATTTGCTAAACGATGGGAAGAAGCCCCAAACAGTCAACCATTTACGACGAGGGTTAAAGAATCTTTGAGGCCGCCAGGTCCTTTGAAGCCGCGACTTGACATGGCTGTCAGACGCATTGAGCTCCAAGTTCAGAGGCTTGACCGAGCAGGCGAACGCTTCTCGGAACGAGACAAAAAAATATTCGCCAGAATAGTTGATTCCTACACAAAACACGATATGGCCCGTGCAAACGTCTTCGCGAACGAGCTTGCCGAAATAAGAAAAATGGAAAAGATGATAATGCACGCAAGGCTCGCTTTGGAACAGATTGTACTTAGGTTGAGAACAGTTTCCGAACTCGGCGATATTGTAACAACTCTTGCTCCTGCAGTCGGAGTACTACGTACTGTAAAGAGTGGCATGTCAGCAATATTCCCAGAAGCCGAAAGAGAACTGGGACAAATAGGAACTCTGTTGAATGGCATAATAATTGACGCTGGTCAAAGCACAGGATTGTCAATAAACTTTGATACGGCGAATGAAGACGCTCAGAAAATCCTTTCAGAAGCATCTTCGGTAGCAGAACAAAAAATCAAAGAGAAATTCCCCGAGTTACCTGCAGGCATCCCAGAAATTGGAGAAAAAACTCCCACCAAAACCATTTAGGCATACAAGGAAAACAGGTGATTCACAATGTCTGAATCGACATCCAATCTTTTTACTTATCTTGGCAAACCTGTGAAGGACGAATACGGTCACATCATCGGCACCATGGCGTCGTTCCTAGTCACTCCGGGAGGAAGAATAAACGGCGTATTCATAGAACACGGTGACGGCCGCATCACACGATATTCAAGCGATCAAGTAAAGACAGAGAACGGTGAAATTATGTTATTCTCAACGCTTAGAATGAAGGCTAACAATTTCTGCAACCAAATACCGCTCCTTTGGCGAAAAACCCAAGCTATAAAAGACTTGAATGAAAAGAAGAAAATTCCTGAAGAAATGTATGGCGACTTGTATTCAAGTTTTGAAGGCGCACTGAACCAGTTGAAGACAGAAGCAGAAAGCACTATTACAGATGTTGAGCAAGAAATTGGACAATGCACTCAGCGAGTTAAAGAGCTCAATTCAGCCTTAATTAATCTGGAGATCGAACGGGAGATAGGACAAATCGATGAAGAATCCTATCAAACCGCCATAGAAATGGTGAAAGAAGGACTTAAGCGAATTAACGCAGAGAAGAACGACTTTGAAATACTGAAAAACCAACTATCCAACATGCTTCTAGGTGAAGCATCAAAAGAAATTATTGAAGAAAAAACCGAAGAAAAGGAAGAACCACTTCCTACTCCAACAAGCGAATCCTTAAACACCTCGCTTCCAGAACCCCCCGAATCCCCCGAACCTTCGGGGGAATCCCCTGTCGTAGTGTACGTGAAAAACGTCGACAACCCAAGTCCTTAAGCACCGAAAAGGCGGGCGGAGGGACAGAAACATTCAAAACTTCTTTCGTTCAAAACCTCCACCCATCGACGAAGTTATCGTAA
>JAOUKM010000062.1 GCA_029882535.1 Candidatus Bathyarchaeota archaeon | reverse complement strand
GTTTGCTATCCCAAAAAATCCTCGTTTATCTTCTCATCCGTTTTCCAAACTATCTTATTCTGGTTTGAGGTGGTTCTTTAAGGCTGCTTCTAATGGTCCACGTCCAACCGCACCAACAATTCTTTCAACGGGTTTACCATCTTTGAAGATTAGGAAGTGAGGTATTCCCATAACGTTGTAGCGTTGCGAGATGTCTGGATTTTCGTCTACATTGACTTTGGCGAACGCTGCCTTTTCAGCGTAGTCACGGGCCAGTTCTTCTATTACGGGAGCCATAACTGTACATGGCATACACCATCCAGCCCAAAAGTCAACTAAAACCGGTAGATTGGTATTCTGCAAGAAATTGTCAAAAGACGAGGATGTTAACGTGACTACACCCTCTGTTTTCTGTTTCTGGCTTTTTTTCAGTAGTTCCTCCAGCTTCTTCGCCTTTATTCTTTCAATTTCCTCATCTTCGTTCATAGGATTACGCTCCCATATCAAATACTCATTTTCGCTTCCTCGCTTAGGTGAAGCCCAGAGTGTATCGTTTGTACATGCGTAATAGCGTTGCGCCGCGTATTAAAATTTCCGTCATGATGACTTTCACAAGTAGAAGCATGCTATAGTTTAAGGAATCCAGTTACTAAGAGCATAAGCACAAATTCCATTATAAGCTCGATCGCAACTGCATGTTCATGCCCCCCCGGGGAGGGGGGGGGTGCACGGTTGGAACGATACGGTCAGCATGACCTATGCAGCAAGACCCATGGAAACGTCTGAAAAATCTTTGTCTCGGTTTCCCTGCTAAAGTTGCTTGTGCGCGCGCGAGCCACTGTTAATGAAGTTTATAGTGTTCTTTCTTGGTTTCACCCGCTCTGGGTAAGGTCATGGTGAATTGGGATCCCGTGCCGTATTTGCCTGTCTCTCGGATGGTCCAATCGTAGACTTCACATATTTTCCTTATTAGGTAAAGCCCGTATCCCGTGCCTCTTCCGTACCCTTCTTTGAATATCTTTTCCTTTTCAGCCTTCGGTATACCAGCACCATCGTCTTCATAAACCAATTTCAGTTCATCTTTCCCCGTCTCTTCATAGTATAGTCTGATTCGGTTGACTTTGCCGCCGTGCTTCAACGAGTTGTCAATCAAGTTGTAGAATAGTTGTCTTAGTAATGAATCTGCCAGCACCAGTAATCCATGACACTCATTCACTATCTTTGCGCCGTGTAGATCTGAAAACAACGAACTTGCCTCTTTAAGGCTTTTCTCTACATTCATGTACACTAATTCTTCAACACCTAACTTCTCGTAGGTCCTTGCGAAATCAAAAATTGTTTCCACTTGCCAACAAGCTGATTCCACGTCTTTTAAGTACTCCAGAACTTCATGGTTTCCAGCCAGCCTCTGTCTAGCAAGGAAAGCGTTTCCTGTGATTGTGGAGAGTTTGTTTCGCACATCATGTCTAGTTAATTTGCCCACAACACGTAGTTTTTCTTCCATCTTCTTTCTTTCAGATACGTCACGGAATACAACGAGGTCTGCTGGTTTGCCTTTGTATTCTACTTTTGCCGCGTTTATTTCGTAGGGTAGTTTCTTACCGTCTTTTGTGAGCACTTCAACCTCGTAGGGTGGGATATGCATCCCCATCATTCGTTTAGCCAGATTCTTTATCAAGATTGCTTTGCTTTTGGCTGTCACAATCTTCGTCTTTAGAAAATTCTGTTCAAGTAACTCTTCCTTTTCGAACCCTGTTATTTCCTCCACTCTATCGGTGATTTCTAGAAATTTTCCCTTTCCGTCAACGATGACCACTGGGTCAACCATAAGATTAAACAATGTTTGAAAATGCCTTCTGGATTCCTCCAGTTCTTCTTCGGCTTTCTTTCGATCGGTGATATCTTTGTACAATCCAATAGTGCCTATGAGGTTGCCTTCAACGATGATTGGGGCAGCAGATATGGACACTGGAACTAGGGATCCGTCCTTTCTCTTTCTAACAGTATCGTAATAGATGATCCTTTCTCCGACTTTTTTGTCCAGCATTTTTGCTTCTTCTAACTTGTCCCTTGGCACTATTACGTCGTTGATGTGTTTGCCTTTGATTTCATCCAGCGAGTAGCCGAAAAGCTCTTCAAAGCGTGGGTTAACATCCATAATGTGAAAAGCAGGATCCAGGAAATCAGCTGCCTCAGGATTATTCATAAACAAGCGTTCAAACTTCTGCTGGCTTTCTTGAACGTCTTTCGTGTACATCTCTAAGTTCTTGGTTTGCTTCAGATTGCTCAGTGCGGTGCCAGCGTGGGATGCCAATATTTCAAGTAGTTTTTGATCTTTCTCATCAAAGGCATCCAGTTCTTTGCTTTCTACGTTTAAAACTCCAAGAATTCTATCCCCGATCTTGATGGGTACGGCAAGCTCGGAGCGTAGATTAGGCATGCCTTCTACATAATCTCTTTCCTTTCTCGTGTCTGAAACGAGGATGGGTCTGCCAGTTCTTGCCACCTTGACGGTTAGGCCTCGCTTCTTACTTAGTGGCAGCTTGAGAGAAAAGATCGCTGGGTATCCACGTTGATCTGCGACGCAAAGCACGTTTTCGTCCACAACCATAAAGGATGCTTGTTCAAACCCAAGCGTCTTCTCCATAGCGTCCAAGGTCAGCCGATATATTTCCGCCATGCTCTCCGCCATGTTCAAGTCTTGACTGTAAATATTTAGTGCTGAAAGTCTTTTCTCAAACTGTTTCCTTTCTGTAATGTCTCGGAATATCCCTTGAATCACTTTTTTGCCCTTAAGTTTAAAGACACTGGCTTTGATTGCAACATCTTTGATCTCTCCTGTTTTGGTTATAACCTTCGTTTCCAGAACATATCCTTCTTTTTCTTTTAGATGCTGTTTGAAAGTTTTGCTAAATCCTCCTTTGATTTTTTCTGGAGGATGAAGGATCGTTTGGTGTTTCCCAACTAATTCTGATTTTTCTCTGCTCACTAATTCTGATGCTGCAAGGTTGCAGTCAAGTAACGTACCAGTTTCCGCATCGGCTACGAAAATGGCGTCTAATGCCTTTTTGAATAGGCTTCTATACCTTTCTTCAGATTCCCTCAGCGCCTCCTCCGCTTTTTTGCCTTTCACGGCTTGGAGTATGCCATGTACCAACTCACCGTAGACTGTTTCTGGGTGGCCAGCCTTGTTGAGATATTGATCTGCACCTAAGTTTAATGCCTTGATTGCTACTTCTTCTCGACCTTTTCCAGTGAATATGATAAATGGAATGTTGTTCCCATGGTCTCGTAATTCTTTTAGAAATTCGAGGCCGTCTTTTCCAGGCATCACGTAGTCAGAAACGATCACATCAAATATTTTCTTTTTCATCTTTTTCGTGGCTTCTTCAACAGACGAGGCAGTGTCCACGTGAAATGAGCCTTCCATTTGCAGGCATTGTTTTGCAACCTTCAAGAAGCCTGTTTCATCGTCAATATGCAGGACTCGTATTGGCGTTTCGGTGGGTAGGTCTACAACCACTCCTGTGAGAGCCTCAAGGGCAGGTTTGGCCATTTAACGCAACTTCCTTTTTCGTTCATAATCTAGAACGTTGAACATTCACTCTACATCTTAGACTGCCGAATTAAACGCTTTATGAACACCTAATCAATATTTCAAAGGCAGCAACTAGTTACCGTTGCCGTGCTACATGCTCATAGCAAATGGTGGAGGGAATTTTGGTGGCATTTGTTTAGGAGAAATAATGGTAATCATTGCAAAGTTCAATCAAGTTGAGCAGATCCAGAGGAAAGTGTAGAATATTCTTAAGAGTAAACTTGAAGAACTAATCAGGGAATTAGTCATTTGTTTGGGGTTGAAGAATGGTTTCGGCTAGTACTTTTGATCCTTCGGAATTCTATAAGCGACAGACAGCACTTTTTGAACTTGGTCATAAGGGTCAAGAAAAGCTGTGGCGGTCCAAAGTAGCCATAGTAGGAGCTGGCGGACTTGGGAGTGCATCTACTGTCTATCTTGCCTTAGCAGGCGTCGGACACTTGCGTATAGTCGATCAGGATACAGTTGAACTCAGTAACTTGCATCGACAGATACTGTACAATCTAGATGATTTGCGGTATCCCAAGGTTGAAGCAGCGGCCCAAAAGATTAAGCGAATGAACCCTGAGGTGAAAGTGAAGGCGATTCCGGAAAGCGTCAGAGAAAGCAACGTGGACAAAATAGTTGAGGACACAGACTGTGTAGTTGACGGGTTAGACAATATGCGAACACGGTATCTTCTGAACCGTGCTTGTGCCCGAAACGGAATCCCGTACGTTTTTGGCGGTGCCATCGGTATTGAAGGAAATCTTTCCATCTTTGCTCCTCCAGAGACTCCCTGCCTCGAATGTATCTTACCTA
>JAOUKM010000061.1 GCA_029882535.1 Candidatus Bathyarchaeota archaeon | reverse complement strand
AATCAAGTTCTAATTGAATCTAAGAGGTTACTTCTCTGTAACTTCTTTAACTCTAGATGCACCTTCAATATTCTGCCACTATTCATGACTGCAACACTACTAGCAACTATAGTGTATCAGAGAAGCATCTCACAACGGGAAATGTATCCTAAAATATCCCTTCCTGTGAAGATATGAAAAAAAGAAGGAAGACTAGGCGCTTAGTGCCCCTAGTTCCCCTTCCTTTTTCTATGTGTTTAAGAACATTGTAACAATCATGCTATACCCAAGTTAGAATTGCGGTTTCTATAGACAGAAAGTATTTGATAAAGGTTTAAGAGAGTGTGTTGAAAAGTAAAGTTAGAAAGCATGAGGAAAAGAACGCAAGCATAACGTTATCTGTAGTAAAAGATAATGCGAAAATGCGTTCTATCTACTGCTACAAGAAGGCCACAACACATGCTGATTCGAGAAGTCATCCTCGAAAACTTCATGTCCTACGAATACGCCAGGACTCCCCTTAAATCAGGCGTAAACGTAATTTGTGGGCCGAACGGCGCGGGAAAGTCATCTATACTTTTAGGAGTCTCAATAGCGTTAGGTCAATCTTACACGGAACGGTCGAGAAAACTAAGCAACCTCATAAGATGGGGAAAAGACCAAGCCCGAGTAACAATTGTCTTAGACAATTCTCCGAGAAAAAGCAAACGTCCAGTTAAGAAATTTGACAAAGACCAAATCTTTTTAACTCGTATGTTGCGACGTGACGGAAAATACTGGTTCGAACTGGATAACCGAGCTGCAACAAAAAGAGAAGTTGAAAGAATGCTTGCAAAGTTCAATGTTGCTCCTGACAACCTTCTCATTATTATGCACCAGAATATGACTGAGCAATTTACGGTTCTCTCGCCCCAAGAAAAACTTAGAACGGTAGAGGCAGCAGTTGGCTTGGAACCTTACCGTAGAAATGTCTTGCAAGCAAGGAAAAAGTTGAGCCACATACTGAGCGAAGAAGAGTCAGTCAGCAAACTCCTCGAATCGGCTGAACAGACACTAGGCTACTGGCGCGAACAATATGACCGTTACCAACAAAAAAAGCAACTGCAAATCAAAAGGCGATTCCTTGAAAGAGAACTTGCATGGGCAGAAGCTCTTAAAAGAGAAGCTGCAATGAATGAACTGGAAAATCAGCTCAAAACAGGAGAAAACGAACTCCGACAAATCGAAAGCAAAACAGCAAAACTGCAAACCACTTTTAACGAGTTGCAATTAAGGCTGGAGCAGTCAAAATCACAGTGGCAAAAATTCTTCGAAGAACGCTTGTTAATGGAAAGAGAAAAAGCGAAAAACGAAGCTTTTGTTTCGCTGAGAACTCAAGCCTTAGAAGAAACACGCCAATTAATCGAAAACAACTGCGAAAAAATAGGCAAATGCATAGCCATAGTCGAGCAGTTGGAAACGTCATTCAACGTACAACAAAACCCAAACGACTACATGACGAGAATGACAGAGATAAAAAGGACATACAAAAACCTTGAAAACACGTGGGTTCAGCAGCTCAATCAAAAAAGCGAGAACTTGAAAGCGTTGATGGAAACCTATAATGAACAGCTTGAAAAGACTGATAGGCATCTTTTAGAAACGCAACAGAAGACACAATTTGTAACAAAGGAAATCGAAGACGCCACTAACCAAATCATAGACTCAAAAATCAACAATGCTCTATTAAACTACAAGAAACAAAATATTGAAAAACATCTCCAGAAACTTCACAGAGAACTGAAAGCAAAGGCAAAAGAATATGAAGAAGCTGCGAAAAAAGCGGAACAAACAGGTTCCCGAATAGCGTCGACGAAAACTACCAGTCAAATCCTAGACGAAATCCGGTTGACCGATGGTTATCTTGCAGCCCTCACAGACGTTTCGGAAGACATTGAACGCATGTACGAGTCTTACTCCAAACTCTATCTAGACTTGAAAGAAAAAGCGCGAACGGTAGCCGAAAATCGAGAAAAAGCATTGGAAGAAGTAAACAGTCGAAAGGAAGCTTGGCAGACAGTTATGCAAAGTCTTCTGGGCCACGTAAGTCTTCAATATCAAAGAATTTTGTCGCAAGCTCAAGCGGTAGGCGAGGTGCATTTGACCAATGGGCACGATATAGAGGCTGCCGGGCTACAAGTGCTTGTGGGCTTTAAAGGCGCTCAACCAGTTCCCTTAGACGCCTATACTCAAAGTGGAGGAGAGCGAAGCATGGCTACAATGAGCTTTCTCTTAGCTTTACAGCAGCGTGTGCAGTCTCCCTTCCGTGCAGTTGATGAATATGACGTTCATATGGACCCAAAAAACCGCGAAACAATAACTAGTCTTCTTATAGAATCAGTTAAAGGCTTGAACTCGCAGTATCTGATAATAACGCCAAGTCAGATAACCTTCGCAAAACAGGACATCCACATTGTAACGGTGCAGAATATTGAAGGCGCATCTAGAGTTAAAGAGGCTGTCTAGTTGTCAATGGGAAGGCAAAAGAAACGGCTTGGCAAAGAACATCTTAAACGCATCATCGATTCATGCCGCTCAGTTGAAGAAAAAGGAATAAACCCATTTCTAGTGGACGTAAACAACATACTTGCAATCATCCACGAATATTTTCCAGAATGGAAAAACCCCGAAGAACTCTGCTTAGACGCAGAAGCAGTACATCAAATAGCTTCGGCTATTAAGCTTCAAAGCGAATGGGTTAAACACCGCTCCACATCACTTTACACAGACCCCTTCTTAATAGAAGAAAAACTACGAAAACTATCGAAAGAAGAAATTAGTACAATATTTTTCAAATCTTGGCATCCAATAGTGGAACTCGAGCAAATTTCTCCCCACAGCCTAGCGGAGGCAATTAAATACTGGCAAAATCTAATACCACTGGATGAAAGATGGCAAAAAACAGAAGGGTTGCAGATAGAAACTGGAACAACAACTCGAGAAGAATTAGTGAAACAGCAGATTATAGCCAAAAAAGAGTTTTCTAAAGAGCTAGAAACGTTCTGGCAAGAACTCAAACAAAAAGCGATGGGTAAAGACAAAATTGAATACTGGGATTTTATAGGTGCTGAAACCTACGAAGAAACGGTCAAACATGCATACTTGGCAAGTTTTCTGGTTACATATGGCTATGCAACACTTGAAGTAGACAGATTAGAAGAGATAGTTTACATTAGACCCTACAAAACTCCCATTCCCACAGTGGGCAAGAAACAGGCAATTTCTCTGCCAATCCCAATAAGCTTTGAAGACTGGAAAAACTGGAAAGGCGGTGTGAAAGATTGAAGAAGAAAACCTATTACGCAACCCAACTCAAAAGAGCTACGCACTTGCTTTTCTTTAAACGTCACAGAAAGCCAGGAGTAAAAGGCTGGGAGCTAAAGAAGAGACTAGGAGCAGACTATCCAAAAATCCTAGCTTTACTAAACAGTTATCTAGAAAAGCTAGACCTGCAAGTGAAAACAGTTTTTGAAGAAGGAAAACCTTCGAAGAACCCGACTAAGGCTCAGTTGGATAGAGCACGGTTTTACATAACCCTACATGGGAGTCTTACGCCGAAGGAGACAAAAATGATGGGATGGCGCATCGACGATATAGCAGGCTTGGCGATGACTATCTCTACGATAATAGCGAAGAAGGGAAAAGCTTCAAGGGAGGAAGTGGAGCGGCTTCTGCGGGATAAGCTGCCGGGTTGGAGGGTTAATGTTAACATAGACCGATATATACGAGCAGGCTACATAGATCAAGACGAGAAGGGACAGCTTTACTTGGATTGGCGGACTAGAGCAGAAATAGACGAAAAAACTTTGATAGACTTGCTCATGGCAAAATGACACCATTATATTGCGGCGATATTCGCTGATTTTTTCGACTAATTGCTTTCATATATAGTATTACTCTTCAATTGTTATCTTGACCCAATTTTTGAAAAGTTTGGAATCACCGTCAGCATCAAAAATAGCTGCATACACGTAGTATTCACCAGTGGTTGTTATAGGAACTAGCTTGCTGACCCCCCAACCAAAATGTTCCCAAGTTGTTTGATTCCAGACAACAGTTCGTTGAATCGATTCCCTAGGACCTATAGAGAATTCCGTTTTACCCGCATTAGAGTCACTATACCATATCGAGAACCAAGAGTATTGAACATAAATCTGGATGGGGACTTTGTCAATTGATGTGAACGAATGGGTTATGTAGCCATTGTTGGTGAGTGTTGCGGTGATAGTTACGTTCTCGCCTAGCATGTAGATGGTTTTGTCAGTACTCACCGTGAAACTCCATCGAGGCGTCCTGACTGCATAAGCGGTGTATGGCAAGATGAAAAACAAAGCTAGTATAACAGCAAGAAGTGTTAGTTTTTTCATTTTCCTTTCTTTAAAGGATCTATACATGGCGTAAAAATATGTTTGAA
>JAOUKM010000060.1 GCA_029882535.1 Candidatus Bathyarchaeota archaeon | reverse complement strand
TGCCATTTGGCTTCGATTTGGTGTAGAAGTTCCATGAAAGTTTCTGGATTAGGCGGCGTAGTATTAAAGGTTTTGTCAGCATCTATCGAGGAATCGATCCCTCATTTCTTGCACCACTACACTAGTGGGATAGCGGCTTTTATTTATTTTGCCTTTTTCTTCAATTGATGTCTCAAGACTTCTTCGGCTTTTCGAATTGCATTATCTACTTTGGTGAGTTTTGTTCCACCGCCCTGAGCAAACTCCGCTCTGCCACTGCCTCCGCCGCCTACGATTTTTGCTGCCTCTTTTGCAACTTCACTTGCATTCACGCCTTTCTTGATTGCTGTTTTTCCAGCCATCACGACAAAGCGTGCGGTTTTTCCATTCTTTCCATAAAACAGTACAACAGTTGTCGAACTTTTTTTGATTAGTGCATCTGCCGTTTTGATCATGCGATCAATGTCTATTGGTTCAAATTCTCGTTTTATGAATTGTAATCCATTGATTGATTTTGTTTTTGTAGTTTCAACACTAGGAGCTGACAAAACGAGGCTTTCTTTTAGAGCGATCTCTTTTACTAATCGTTCTTTTTCGCGACGTGTTTCTTTCCATTCTTTGAGAAGTCGCTTTGTGGTTGGCAGAAGCTTTTCTAGTGGGGCATTTAACGTTTCCGAAAGCTTCCGAAGCAGTTCTTCTTTCTTCTGACTGGCTTCAACGGCGTAATGCCCGGTGCTGTAGACTATGCGTTCTACACCGTCTTGGATTCGTTCAGTGTGAAGAATCTTGATGAACCCTATTTCGCCCGTATTTTTTACGTGCGTGCCTGCGCATGCTTCAACTTCCCAATCGCCCACTTTGACTACGCGAATCTCTTTTCCAGGCACAGCACCACCCTGGTAGAGTCTAAAGCCATGTTTTGCTTCTGCTTCGTCTCGCGGTAGCCATCGGGTCTCCACCGGAATCATGTTAATTACCGCTTGATTTGCTAGGGCTTCGATTTTTTCTACTTCTTCTGGTGTCATTCGCTGATAATGGGAAATATCCAACCTTGCTTGTTCAACGTTTTTCTGAGTCCCTGTTTGCCAGACGTGTTGACCGAGAACTCTTCGTGCTGCTCCCATGATAAGGTGGGTGGCTGTGTGAGCCCTCATGAGATAGCTTCGCCTGTCCCAATCTATACGTCCCTTAACCGTTTCACCCTCTTTTGGCGCAGCGCCTTTCAAGACGTGGATGATGATTTTGCCAACTTTCTGAACATCCATAACCTCTGTTTTCTTTCCATCAAACTCTAAAGCCCCTTTGTCTGCTGGTTGTCCTCCGCCTTCTGGATAGAAAATCGTCTGTTTCAGAACCACTTGGTTGTTGTCTAAAACGCGTAGAACTTGGGATTTGAATTCGGTTAGATATGTGTTTTCGTAGTAGAGCATGCGGGTTTCGGGCAAGTCAGCAACCAACCCTAGTCTTTCGTCAGCGACTATTTCTTTTAGAGGCGCTTGAAGGTGCCGTTCAGCGACCATTTTGTAGAAGTTTTCAGGCGTCTTTGTCTTTATTCCCTGTTTGGCTGCGCTGTCCCGTACTGCTTCAGGTGGAAGACCGTGGGAATCGTAAAGCTCCAATAAAGTTTCGGTGGGAATTTTCCGTTTTCTTTTAGATTTCAAATCTTGCGCTATTCGCGTAACCAAGGCGTTGCCCCTCTTCAATGTTTGCTCAAACTTTTGTCTCTCCACCGAGAGCATCTCTAAAATCTCGACGCGCATCTTCTTTAGGTAAGGAAAATCCTTAGACCATTCATTGATTTGCAAGTCTATTATGTTGTCTAGGCTGTTTTCGATGCCTAAGGCTTTTAGCAGGCGGTAGGTGCGGCGAATCATTAAGCGAGTTAGGTATCCTTCTTGGACGTTTGAAGGCACAACTCCTTCTGCAAGCATGAAGGCTAAGCTTTTCGTGTGGTCTGTCACTGCAAAAGCATTCTCTATAGGTTGAAGGATTTCAGCTAGTTCAGCGGCGGTCATTCCAACATGTTCTGCTGCTCTATCCGACGAAATCCTGCTCTGGCCAGATTTTTCATGACTAAAAGCACCCGAAAACTTCGCCACTTCAGCTAATAGTTTAGAGTCTATATGTTCTACGTTCGCTATCTTAAAAATGGCATCTAAAACTGTTCCGTGGATTGCATGAAACCCGCTTATGGCGCCCTGCGATATCCACGTGTACCGTTCGATACCGTAGCCTGTGTCAACCGTTCGAATAGGCAACTTGATAAATTTGTTATGGACAACTTTGAACTTCATGAACACCAAGGTTGCCAATTCGAGTCCGCGCACAATTGTCTCTAAGTCAGGTCCCGCGTTTCCACCACCGCTCCACATGTCTTCTTTGTAATTTACCTCCTCAGAGGGTATCCCCAGCTCCTTCGTGACAAATTCGTGATGATACCTGACGGTTTCATCCTTCCAATAAACCTCCTTATCGGGATAATTGAAAGCGTGATGCCCTCCCATTTCAAAAAATGTGAGATGACGACCGAAGGTAGGACCTGTGTTGTCGATGTCGACTAGGCGAATGCAAGGCTGACTAATAACGAGAGGGTTTGCTGGCGGCGGAATTATACCGTTGGTTACGTATGGTTGGAAGTCAACTATGCTGGCGCTTGTAAGGTATAGGTCGTCTCGCCACCGCGCCACGACAGGGTAAGGCTTCATCCGTTTATGTCCACGTTTCTCAAAAAAAGACAAGAAGGTTTCTCGCATTTCGCGTAGACTGTAAGCCTTTCGGGTTGGTGGGTTGTTGATGAAAGCGTATAATGCGCATCCTTCTTGGCTGGCTTCTCCACAAGTTTCCATGTCTGAGACTTGTGTCCAAAAGTATTCGCCACATTTGGGGCACTGCTTCCTTACGTAGCCTTGTTCGTCAAAAAATGGAACATGATACTCTTCTTTTGGAAAGCGTTTTTTCTTCAACTTTAATCCCTCAAACTGAAAGTGAACTTCGTGACGCTTTCACATTAAGGTTTTAGGAATCATTTAAACTATGTGTGTGAAGAGCGGTTTCTGCATCAAATGTCCTAAAGTCACATAATGCAGAAGTAAAAAACAGAGAGTGAAGCAACTGTTTATCCGAATAGGGCTCCGAGTCCTTCAAGCGCTGCTTCTTCTTTCTCCTTCTCTTCCTCTTCGGTCCTTTTCTCTTCTTTCTTAGCTTCAGGCTTTGCCTCTGCGGTGGCAGGCGCGGCAGCTGCGGGTGCGGCGGCCATTACTGTTGGTGCAGTTTTTATAGCTTCTTCTATGTCGACTTCTTCTAACGAAGCAACTAGAGCTTTCACTTTAACTGAATCGGTGTTGATTCCTGCTGCCTTCAGCAGTTGCGTTATGTTTTCTTCGTTTATTGGTTTTCCAGCGTTGTGTAGGAGCAGCGCGGCATAAATGTATTCCATGTTCTTTTCACCTCTTACTTTTTCTACACTCTTCCTTTTCAACTTTTCTGAGCTGTTTTCTTAACCATATCTAGTTGAGTTTTTAAGCTTAACATCTGCGTGTAGGCTTTCCTTAAAATATCGACCATTGTCTCTTTTGTAGGTATGTCCTCGTTTACGCTTAGTCTGTAAGCATCTTGATGGGCTTTCTGAAGCAGAAACTCAATGTTCTCAGGCGTGATGTAAACACTATTTACCGAGAGATAGAAGGCATATCTATACGCTTCTTCAACAGTCTTTCTGAATTCGTCAATGTCTAAATGTAACTGCTCCTCGGTTATTATCGCTCCACCGTCATAAACCGTCTTTAACACAAGTCCAGCTTCAACCGGCTTTATGCCCAGCTTTGATAGCACAGCGGCTAAACGTTGTGAGATGGTTTCGCCTTGCTTTGCCACTAATGTATCCTTGTTAATCCAGACACTTCCCGACTCTATACGAGTCTTCAAGCCAACTGCGCCTAACTGGCTAATTATAGGCCCTGGCGGTTGTCCAGTGTTTCCTGCTGGAACGACAACGTCAAAAGCAGCGGTGTCGCCAGCTTTCGCTGTGGTTATCACTTTACTCTTTTCTAAGAGCAATACAAGTTTGAAGGGATTAAGGTTTGTGAACAAGTAAATTGTCGAACCGGTTAGGTGGTCTTCGAGTTTATCTAGGTTTGGATGGTTTTTGGCTTGGGTGATTGCACGTTTCATAAGTGTGTTTTTGATAACTCGAACATAGGCGTCGTTTTGCAGTTTTTTCCGAAGCTCTTGCAACTGGGCAGCACGCACTTTCTGCAGGCTAGCCAATGCAATGACTTTGTACTGTTGCATGATGTTTTCTATCTCTTCGATTTGTTTGGCTTTTTCTTGCAGTACCAAGCGCTGGTCAGTCATTGCAACTTCCTTCTACAGTTTGATTTTCACAGGCGAACCCATGGTAGTTTTCAGGTAAATTGTCGTAATGTTTTTGAGGCCTCTTTTAAGTCTTCCTTCAACTCTTCTCACCACAGCCATAACGTTTTCGGCGATTTCTTCGTCTTTCATGTCTTCCGTCCCTACAGCACATTGAAGAACGGGTTGACCTCGCAGTCGTACGTTTACGGTTTTTCTCCATCTTGCGATTTGTGCCTTAATGTTTGCTGTT
>JAOUKM010000059.1 GCA_029882535.1 Candidatus Bathyarchaeota archaeon | reverse complement strand
GATGTTTAGCCACGTCAACCATCTTGGGCGTTAAAATGCATGCGCTGCAATCGAGAGTTGGAAAGGTTTTGTCTAGCTGTGCCATGCGTCCGCCGATGCTTGACGCTTTCTCTACAAGATACACTTTAAACCCTGCGTCAGCCAGGTCCAGTGAAGCTTGAATTCCAGCGATTCCACCACCTACCACGAGAACACTATTCTCGGCTTTGATTTTGTCTATTTCAAGCGGTTCCAAACGAGACGCTCGAGCAACAGCCATTTCGATGAGTGCCTCAGCTTTTTCGGTGGCTTTTTCGGGTTCTTCGCTGTGGCACCACGAATCTTGTTCGCGAATGTTTATCATCTCTAGCAAATACGGGTTTAACCCAGCCTCGCTTATTGCTTTGCGAAAGGTTTCTTCGTGCATTCTAGGGGAACAAGAGGCAATAACAACTCTGTCTAACTTGTGTTTTTCAATGTCTTCTTTGATCATTTTCTGTCCGGTGTCTGAGCAGAGGTATGTGCTGTCTCTTACAACTTTTACATTTGGAAGCTTTGCGGCGTACTCTGCAACGCTTTTAACATCTATTACTCCAGCTATGTTCAGTCCGCAATGGCAGACATACACCCCTATCTGAACCAAGACTTGACCGCCTTTTTTGGTGGCTAGAATAATTTAGGAACGCTGTAGAACCTTTTATCTATTACTAATATAAGACGCTTTGAACAAGCAGCCTACGTTTTTGCTGTTTCTCTCGGTGAAAATTTAATTAGCATGCTTCTTTTAACACTATGCATCTCAGAACTTACATTCGAAGGCAAGACTATGAAAATGATTCCCATCAACAAACCTCTACTGGGCGAGGAAGAAGTCAAGGCGGTTGCCAAAGTTTTGAGAAGTGGGCTTTTAACAAGCCGCACCGAAGGCGGCTCAATGGTTGGACGGTTTGAAGACGCTTTTGCAAGGTTTGTGAAAGCTAAGCATGCTGTTTCTGTTAACAGTGGGACAGCTGCTCTTCATTTGTCTCTTTTAGCCTCAAAAGTGGGGCATGGAAGTGAAGTAATTGTGCCCAGCTTCACGTTTGTGTCAACCGCTGAAACAGTGGTGCTGGTGGGTGCAAAGCCCGTTTTTGTCGACGTAAACCCTGACACTTACAATATTGATGCGGAGAAAATCGGAAAAGCCATAACAAAGAAGACTAGGGCAATTATACCCGTTGATCTTTTCGGTTTGCCTGCCGACATGAAACCCATAAGGGAAATAGCGGAAGAACACGACTTAGTGATCATTGAAGACGCTGCTCAAGCTCACGGTGCACGGTACGCGAGAAAACATGCTGGAAGCTTCGCTGACTTAGCATGTTGGAGCTTCTATGCTAGCAAGAACATGACTACTGGTGAGGGCGGCATGATAACAACAAGTAGCGACGAATACGCGGATAAGTTACCTTACATGCGAACACATGGTGAGAAGAACGAATATGTCTCAAGCATGATTGGAGGTAACTTTCGAATGCCTGAGATGGAAGCAGCTATTGGCTACACACAGCTCAAAAAGTTGCCAAATTTTCTGAAACTAAGACAGAGAAATGCTGAAAGACTTGAGTCAAAGCTTCGGAATGTTGAAGAGTTGCAGTTGCCAATCGTGCCAAAAGGTTACAAACACAGTTGGTATCTTTTCACAGTTAGGTTGAAAAATGCGGATAAAGAGAAACGAAATAAAATTGTGGGTAAGCTAAGAAAGTTAAACGTTGGAGCCATGGTCTATTACCGTGTGCCTATACACTTAATGCCATTCTATCGCAAGTTCAGCAATCACCGTCTTCCAAACACGGAAAAAGCAGCAGAACAAGTCTTTTCATTACCTGTCCACCCTGCTGTGACTATTGAAGAAATAGACTACATAGCGACTTCGCTAAGCAAAGTTCTCCGCAACCATGTATAATTTTTTTGCGCGCGCCTGCTCAGAATTTAGAAATTAGAAATTTTAGAAGTTCCCTTACACTTGGCAGATGAAACTCACCTAGACAGCAGTATAGTAGCTCGAATAATGATTGCTTAATAGCTATTTCAGTGGTTACTTCAGCAGAGCGACAGAAGAAAGGCTAATCTTATGGTCTCACGCGTTATGCGAGATTCTTGAGAATGGATGACGTTCCAACAGCCGCAAGCACTAACAGTTCGAATATCTTATATGCTTCAAGCACATTCTCAGCAGAATATTCCACGTTGAATCCATCTATTCTATTGACTATTGGCAGCAATTCTGCTATATCTGCATGGTGGCTGGCCTTGAAAGCTATTCCAATTTTCACTGGCTTTTTCGCTATTAATGGAGCTGCTCTGTTTTGCTTAAAGTTGGCTACAGCTCGCTTAACAGCTTCTCTTAACTCTTTCTCGATTTTTATAATGCTGGAACTTCTTGCCGCGACCCTGCTCAAAGAGTGCTTTAAGGCTACAGTTTCAACCCATGGTGTGTATTGCTTAACGTCATCATCTAGCAGTTGGGCTTCACCAGCAACCAGTATGACAGGGACATTCAAGTCTCCTGCCGCGTATGCATTTAAAAGGAATTCACTTACCTCAATCCCATTTACTTGAACCCTGTGGATGGTCCCGCCGCTGTAGGTGTGGTCCCATGTGGATTTTGTAGTCCCAGATTTTGCATGGTACCCAAGAAAACAAGCAACATCACATTCTTCTGCGCCAGAAAGCATGCATATTGGTCTAGGAAAACCCCTTATAATCTCCACATATTCAGGCAAGTCATCAATCAGAAGGTTAACCATAGGTCCGTGGCTGTCAGCGATAATGATCTCGTTGAAGCCGTTTTTGTTAAGCTCTTCAGCTACAGTAAGTGAGACTTTTGTAGCGATCTTCCTTGCCTCGCTATACAATGAACCTTTAAGATTGAAATGACCTGGGATGACTACATAAGGCATTCCTTCCAAATCAACTGAAATCAAAGCCTTCATAGACTTCACCTACTATTGGTCTTTGAAAGACAAATTAAAGGATTTCTGTGCACTCGAAGAGAACTAAGAGATCAAAAGGAGGTGGCCCAACAAGGAGTGCTCTTTCTTTAGATACCACAATACATTTAGTAGGGGATGGTGTATTTTCAGTGGGGGATGATGATGCCGTCCCAGACTCTTTGGAATTGTGGCAGACTTTAGTTTCTTCTTAGGTTTTTCTTTTTGTTTCTTTCTTCTTTTCATTTTCTAACACCTTTAAATTAGAAGGAAGATTTTTTCCTATGTAGCACCACTTCTGTTTCTTAGCTTTGTAATCTATGTAATGACATACATACCAGTAGTCATGTCCTTTGATGTTCTTTGTTGTTAGCCATCCTTTTTGGCTACACTTAGGGCATAGTACTTTAGTCATATCTTCCTTACTTCTCTTTATGTGTTAGGTAGTAAAGATATAGCACTCTATCCTTTATAAGTGTTAGGTAGTAAAGACATCTCAAAGCTCTGGAAGGAAATAGATTTTTTATTCAAGTCTATGTTTGTTTAAACTTTAGATACATAACTACATAATTAAAGAATGATGAGAAAAGGGGAAAAGTTATAGCAGAAGCAAAAGGATTGATTAGTTGGTGTCGTGTTTGAAGAGGGGAGATGTCGAATGTGAATATTTTCTAGTCAATCAAACATGCAAAGCAATATTTGAGAATGAAGATGGAAAAGCAGTCAGAGAAAAATCTTGTAGAAATCAATTAAAGAATACGTGTTGTTATCTTTGTAAACATCAAGAATCATGCGAAATTAGTTGCAATTATCTTGATAAAACTGAAGGATTTCCGAGATATAGAAAAAACATCGGAAAGGAAATTGCAAAGCGTAAGAAAGCTATTGAAAGAGTGTCCGTATTCTTTGCGGAAGGCAAAATTAATGAGCATTCGTATCTTACTTCTGTTTCTAAACTTGAGAGAGAAATAGAGAAACTCACTAAACTGAAACACAGCCCAGAAATTTCACAGATTGACTCACAAAACCATGATAATGATGAAACAGTTTTCGTTGAAAAGCCAAGTGGTTTATGGTATCTCGTTCCCTTCTTCTTTTTAATAATAGGGGGGTTAGTGGCTTATGTTGGAACGAAGGATAGAGATGAAGACATGGCGGTTGGCTTGCTTATGTTTGGAATAATATGGTTTATCATCTTGTTTGTTCTAACATGGTTTGTTTTTCTATAAGCCTTTTTCTAGCATGAATACGTTTTCATCGAAGTAAGTCTCTGAAAACTCTCAATACTTACAAGTAGCCAAAATTCATTATCCTTTTGCTTTTATGTAAGGCTTATATTTGCATAGAAGAGATATTGAATAGACTTTATCAATGAAAAAGATGATAAGATAACTCACTTCTTGTTTCTATAAGTTTCTTCCACAAGTCATAAGAATCTTAAGAGATTGTCCGTAGAGTGGATGTATTCTAGCTACTAGACCTTATATCTGCAAGACGTAAAGTAAATCATCACCATAGGGATTATCTAATGCATTTTTGGGAATGGTTGCTACAACTCGGAATCTCTTCTTTTCATACAAGTTTCTAGCAGCAAGAAACCTATCAGAAGCTCCTGTGAACAACATCACTTTGCTTAAGATGACCCCGTGACTTTTGTAATACTGTTCCATCTGGATAATGGCATGATCAATGAGTTTTCCCCCAATCCCTTTCCTTCTTTCCTCAACCCTGACCCAAAGATCTATAATTTCAGTTAGTCCATGTTTTACAG
>JAOUKM010000058.1 GCA_029882535.1 Candidatus Bathyarchaeota archaeon | reverse complement strand
ACAATCGAAAAAACCGCTATAGCATCCGCCATAATTATTCCCACTCAAAGACACAATATAACAAATTTTACGCCGTTATTGTTTTTAACAATTTAGCCCTAAAAGATCTGCGCTCTTTAAAATAACATACACCTCAGCAAGTTTTGCAACAGCCAACACCTTTCAACGTTTAGGTTTTAATACTTAGCAGAGCTAAAGATTGCTGAGGTTCACCAGCATTGGAATATTCATACACACCTGAAAGTCTTAGGGTAATTATTCCCATCGGCGGAAGAGCGAAAAGACTGCTGCCTTT
Source organism: Candidatus Bathyarchaeota archaeon (assembly GCA_029882535.1). Lineage (NCBI taxonomy): Archaea > Thermoproteati > Candidatus Bathyarchaeota > Candidatus Bathyarchaeota archaeon. The sequence continues at coordinate 4,447 of JAOUKM010000058.1, read as the reverse complement.
AACTGCAGAAGTTTCGAAGGCTTGTATTCGCCTCTTGAACAGACCGCTAATCGATATTTCACTACTCTGCTTGGCACGTCAAGGTGTGAAGAACTTCATTTTTGGAGTAAAAGGATATACAAATTATCGTGACCTCTACGATTATTTCGAGTCTGGCATCGGCTTTTCTGCAAGATACAATATCGAACCTCGCATTCATGTGAAATATCAGCCAAACGAGGACGATGTGGGAAGCGGAGACTCTGCTAGGATAAACATCGAGTATTATAACATCGAAAATCCCGTCTTCGCAATCCAAGGCGACAACATCTTTGACGTCGATCTGAAAGACTTTCTATCCTTTCACGAAAAAAAAGATGCATTAATGACTATAGGACTGCGTGAAGTAGAAAATGTCAAGGGTTATGGGATAGCGGACATAAATGGTAACATGCGAATATCCAGATTCGTAGAAAAACCTCGTCTAGAAGAAGCTCCATCTAATTTGGCTAACACTGGCTTATACTTGGTTAAACCAGAGATCAAAGAGATTTTCAAGGAAAAAGAAGTAAAGGAAATGATAGCGGTTAAGAAACGTTTAGACTTCGGATACGATCTGATCCCCTACCTAATCAAGACCGGTCGGCCAGTTTATGGCTATCCATTGAAAGGAAGCTGGTATGACATAGGAACTCCAGAGCGCTATCTCCAAGCAATGCAAGAAATACTGCAAGGCAAACTTTCCAGTCTCACCTATTTTGGAAGCAAAATTTCTGAAAATCCAACAGTTTGGGTACAAGGTGAAAGCTCCGAATCAATCAAAAGAAGAGAAGAAATCTCTGCCAAAATAGAGAAAGGCAAGATAAAACTTGAAGGTTCCGTGCTCGTAGGTAGACACTGCAAAATAGGCGACGGCACCCGTATCGTAGATTCATGCATTGACAACTTTACTAAAATTGGCAGTAACGTGACAATTGAGCGAGCGGCAATAATGGACCGTGCTATAATTGAAGATGGAGCTCAAATAGAAGAAAGCATCATTGGGAGACATACAACTGTAAATTCAACGAGAGAAAGGCCGACGAGAATAAATTCGGTTTCTGTAATTGCAGATGACGTAACAATTGGCGCTGGTTCACACTTGGTGGCGACGAAAGTTTATCCTCACAGTGGCGTGAAAGGGAAATACGCTCATATCGTACTTTCTAGTCCTCGACCGTCTAGCGTTTAGAACATTGAACATGCCTTGTTCCATTATTCTACGTGAACTCTGTATAGGTCAATGTCTTCTCTCATCATTCTTGTTAGCTCTAAGAACTCTCTTGCGGCACGCTTTACGTCTTTAGACTGCGTTATATACCGTCCCACGATTAAGATGTCGGCTCCTTTTGCTAGTGCTTCTTTTGCTGTTTCTGGGATTACGCCGCCTGCCACAGCTACTAGGAACTTTTGGTCTGCAAAAGTCTGCTTTAGCTCTTCGATGTGTTCTAATCCAAGGGTTCGTCTGGTTTCCATGTCGATACCGCGGTGTAAAATGACTATATTTGGCATTTCTTTCAGTGTTTTGAGTTTTTTAACAGGGTCTTCAACGTTCATCATGTCTACCACCGCGTATATTCCCAGTTTTTTCGCTTCATAGATGAAACCATCTAAAGTTTCCTTTGCTGCTACTCCAGCCGCTACAACAGCATCGGCAGTTTCTTCAAACGCCAAGTCCACCTCCACCTTTCCAACATCTAAGGTCTTCAAGTCTGCAATAATGAACAAGTCTCTGGCAACCTCTCTCAAGTCCCGAATCGCTTTGACACCATACTTCTTCAAAAGCGGTGTGCCGACCTCTAAGATTATTCTGTCGCTTTCCGGAAGCTCCTGTATTATGCTTTTTACTCTTCCAAGGCTTGGAATGTCTAAGGCGATTTGCAGGTACGGCGGCCGCCACAGCCGAGGCACTTTGAAGCCCATTATAGGATGCTTCGCCCTGTCTTTGTCGTATATGATTTTGTCGAGCGACGGATACTTAGCCAACGCCCTTTTCAGCGCCAGTCTAGTAGCGCCATAGTTGTAGTGGTATATCTTCCTGTAGTCTTTGGCGTTAGGATGAACGAAAACACTGCACACAATTACCCAGTCTTCTATTTTGTCTTTGGGAACAACCCCATCCTCAACAGAGTCTGCCACCGCCTTTGCTACAGCAGCTTGCGCTGGACCAAATATCCTACCTACCTGTTCAAGATTTTTCACCGTTACTTTCGGGATGAGAAGCGTGTGAGGTTTCGGAGGAAGATTAGGTCTTATCACTGCAAGAAGAGGCGTGTGCCCTGCAGACAAATTCGACATGCCTGAAGCAAAAGCTTCCCCAACTGGGCCGTCTTTGTCGCCAATCAACAAGTCAATGTGGGCAACTTCATCTCCCTCGCCCACTAGAGCTTCTCCAATTAGAAATACAGGTTTCTCGGCTTCTTTTACACTTTTCATAGACATCACAGTTTCTTTGTAAATTTGATTAAAGTTCACATCAAACTCTTTCATCCACTCGTAAAGAGTGTCTCGGTGGATATTCAACTGCCTTGCAGTGCCAGCAATTGTCGGTTTCCCTTTCTTTGTCTGCATTTGCTTGACAATAACCTTACTCAACTGTCGGATGAACTCCTTTTTACTAGCTGGCCGCTTAATAATAACTCTCGACACAATAACACTCTCAAGAGATTTTTACGACTATCGAGTATTTAAAATTGTCGGATAAACACATAAAAAGGGCGACAATCCCGACATCTTTTAGAGAAAAAACAATTCAAATTTTTTTGTTATCCGACATTCTTGAAAGTCCTTTTAAAAAAGCTTTCCGAGCTGAGGAAAAATATAGAAAGATGGCAACTATCTGAGCTATAAGGAGAGCATTGTCTGAATTGTCCACACACGTAGGTTAGTTTTGATATACGTTGTCAAGGGAGATAGTTTCTGGCAAATGTTTAGACTTTCTGTGTTGGCACTCCAACTTCCTTTAAAGCCTCAACTAATCCTGCTTTATCCTCACCCTTTATTCCCTTCCAGTCCAAAATGACAGCTTCAACCTTCTCCGCCGTGCGCTCCACACATTGCTTAATAACTTCCGCATCAACTTGCGAAATAACATACTTCGGAATCATATGGCCGAACACAAAAGAACCCTCCAGAGCCATACGTGAAAATTTTCTACTATAGTGAGGTCCACCTATACCGATTGCCACCGGCGAATATTTTGAGCGTTTACAAATCGGAGCCATTGCCGCATGGGCTACTGCTTCTGCGGCGTTCGCATCTTTCCATTGTGTTGGTGAGCTTCCAAGTTCCACAAACATTGCTGCCACATCGAGGGAAGGCCCGTGATGGGTGCATTCGTATGAAACCTTGTAATTTAAGCCCAGCGTGTTTTTTTGTTGTGCCATTTCCATTAAAGCTTCTTTCATTGCGTTTGCTGGTGCTATGGATGTTTTTCTTGGTATGCCACCTTTTTGGGCTTGATCTGTTAGATTGCCTGGTGTGTGGACTGAGAGCGTTGGGGTGCCGCTTTTGCTGCTGTGGCGTGAAATGTAGATTATGAGTTGGGGGTTGAAGTTGTTTGTGATGGTTTGGTAGTAGATTGATTCTTCTTTGATTGTTACAAGCTTCATCTCATTGTCGCCAATTGTCATGTAGTAGACTGGGGTGTTGTGAAATTTCTCTGTAGACTCCTCAAAGTCGTAGTGGGCAAGCAGTTGTTGTCGAATATTCATACTTGCAACGTCTTTTGCTGAAGCAACTATGAGAATCATCCGCTGTGCTCCGTCATTCATTTCTGAAGTTGTCAATAGGGTTTAAGGGTTTCCATAAAGCTTATATCATCTGGCTCTGGCTTTTGAAAAAAGACTGAGGATGCAATATGAGACACTTGATAAATTTTAAAGATTGGACTTCACAAGAGGTTGAGTTTCTTATTGACAAGGCAATAGAGATTAAAAAAGAACCTGCAAAATATCGAACTGCTTTGCAGGACAAATCTTTAGCCATGATTTTTCAGAAAACATCCACTAGAACACGCGTTTCCTTTGAAGTTGCTATGGCTCAACTGGGCGGTCACGCCCTCTACATGGACTGGCTGACAACCCAATTCAAGCTGGCAGACATAAGCGATGAGGTTAAGTATCTTTCGCGCAACGTCGACTGCATCATGGCGCGGCTGAAAAGAAACGTCGACTTGATGAAAATGGCTTCAGCGTCACAGGTGCCTGTGATTAATGGTTGTGACGATAAGTATCATCCTTGCCAAGCTATCGCTGATCTGATGACAGTAAAAGAGCATAAGGGCAGGATGAAAGGGTTAAAGCTGGTTTACATCGGTGTCCACAATAATGTGTGCAACTCCCTCATTGAAGCCTGCACCATGACTGGCATGCAGATTACAACCGTAACGCCGATTACACATGAACCCGCACAGGACTCTGAGTTGCTT
>JAOUKM010000057.1 GCA_029882535.1 Candidatus Bathyarchaeota archaeon | reverse complement strand
CCTTCGGGGGAATCCCCTGTCGTAGTGTACGTGAAAAACGTCGACAACCCAAGTCCTTAAGCACCGAAAAGGCGGGCGGAGGGACAGAAACATTCAAAACTTCTTTCGTTCAAAACCTCCACCCATTGACGAAGTTATCGTAAAATCTATTAGAAAACTGAAAATTCAGCATTCTAAGCTGGAACAGGTTCACGTAAGACTTCGCGAAAGAGATAAAACTCTTTTCGGAGCATGCACCTTCGCGTTAGAAAAGAAGAACAATGCACGAGCTGCGATGTGCGCCAATGAGCTGGCGGAGGTTAGGAAGCTAATAAAGCTTCTTTCCCAAACGCAAATTGCTATAGAACGCATAATTCTCAGGTTGGAAACTATCAAAGAACTCAGTACAATAATGGTTGACCTCAAACCAGCGCTAAGTGCTCTCAAAAACGTCACAAGCAACCTAGTTAATATAATGCCTGATGTTGCTTCTGAACTAGACAAAGTCAATAGCAGCATACAAGAAACACTTACCGTAACCAAATTTTCCTCTGACCCAGCAATAATACAAACTAACGTGAAAACTCCCGCTGGACAAGAAATTCTCAAGGAAGTCAATGCACTTCTAGAGCAAAACCTGCATGAGAAACTGCCCGAACCGCCCGCCTCGGAATCTTTGCTAGAGACTGAGCAGCCGAAGCAGAAGCTTAGAGAAATGGTTGCTTTGGTTGCTGCATGCCCAGAATCGGTCAAAGACGGGTTAAAAGAAGCGCCTGAAGCGTTTCTTTCGATTAAGGATTTGAAAATGCAAAGCATCTCTCTCAGAATTCAACATTCCGAGTCCATTGAAAAGCAGCTGCTGGAATACATAAGGAATTGTAAAGGACAAATAGACGTAACCGAGTGCGCGTTAAAGTTAGAAATCCCACCCAAGGAAGTGGAAAAAACATTGGAGAACCTCACTGCTAAAGGCAAAATAATAATTGGAACGTGAAAAAATGAGTGCTTCTCAAGAACTTGAAAAAGCAGCGACAAACTACGCGTCTGAAGCTGTCAGATTAGACAAACAAGGCTCAAGAGGAATGGCTATCACGATGTACCAAAGAGCCATAGAGACCCTGCTAAAAATAGTGCAATTATACCCCGACTATGGCTTAAACCGAGTCTACATACAACGTGCAATGGCATACCAAGAAAGAGTCCAAGTATTACAAGGTGGAATACCGCTAAAGCCCGACATAAAGCAAGGACCCGCCGAAGCTACAGCACCTCAAGAAGAAGGAAAGGCAAGCTACGACGAACTAATTATGCAAGAAAAACCCAATGTAAAATGGCCAGAAGTCATCGGCTTAGAACCAGCAAAAAAAGCAATCAAAGAAGCAATAGTTTACCCAGTTCAAAGACCCGACCTCTTCCCCCTAGGATGGCCCAGAGGCATACTCCTATTCGGACCACCAGGCTGTGGAAAAACGTTGCTAGCGGCTGCCGTCGCCACAGAAATCGACGCCAACTTCATATCCGTAGACGCAGCATCAATAATGTCCAAATGGCTTGGAGAAGCAGAGAAAAATGTGGCTAGGCTTTTTGCATCTGCAAGAAAATCTGCTAATAACGGAAAACCTGCCATCGTGTTCATTGACGAGTTAGACTCTTTGATGGGAAGGCATTCAAGCGAGGTTGGCGGCGAAGTTCGTGTGCGAAACCAGTTTCTCAAAGAAATGGACGGCGTTATCGATAAGGGTAAAAGCCTATATGCGTATGTCATCGGCGCTACGAATCGACCTTGGGATTTGGACTGGCCGTTTATCAGAAGGTTTCAGAAGAGAATCATAGTGCCGTTGCCTGATCATCATTCAAGGCTGCAGATGTTCAAGCTTTACACTAGCAATTTAAATTTAAATCCAGATATGAGCCTTCACGAATTAGCTAGGCTTTCAGAAGGATTTTCGGGAAGCGACATAAAAGATTGCTGTCAATCAGCTTATCTGAGGGTCATCGGCGAATTCTTCGAGTCAGGACGAGCAGATGATAAGCAGGCTAAACCTAGACCCGTCACTATGAATGATTTTCGGCAGATACTTGAAGATCGGAAGCCAAGCGTTTCTCTTGACATGGTCGCATCGTATACCAAATGGTTTGACGCCTTTAAAGCACTTTAGTTTGAAAAAATGGCTTTTGGGAGGCATCGGAAAGATTTGAAGAAATTTGCACCTTACTTATTTAATAGTAAGAAGAACCTCCTTTCTCCCCTGCAAATGCCTTCAGGTCCCGAATAAGCCTTTTAAAGCCTAATTTTTCTATCATTTCCAGACTTTTTCTATCATTTTCGCTTTCGGTAGATTGCCACTGAATGTTTTTTGCTGAACCTTACGAACTCGAACCCTTGCTTGATTAGCTCGCCTTCTTCTTCTAAGGTTTTAGCGTGCGCTACATGCCATTCGTCATCTTCTGGAAAGTGGACAAGTTGTGTGTAGATTAGAGTGCTGTCAAGGCTTCTGTGCCCAAGCAGTTGCTTAACATGAAGTATGTCCTTTGTTTTATGGTATTCCATAGTTGCCTTCCAGTGACGCAGAGTATGGAAGTGGATTTTTTCTATCCTTGGATTTGCAAGCTTCTTGATGATCTTTGGTTCAAGGGATGAGAGTGATTCTTGTGTCACTACTTCTCTCCTCCAGCGGCATTAGAGGGATGTGAGAACATAAGTTTTATGCGAGAGGAGTCTTTGGGAGAAAATTCCAACCAGTGGTGCAGCACTGACTCCATCACCACTTCAAGATGAATTTACAATTGGATTTCTGGGTCTATGCAAAAACCAAGGGTTTAAACCAGGTCTCGAACTAACTCTCGGCACTAAAAACGTGGATCATAAACGTATATGTGAACCTAGCCCCAACGCCAACACCATTGTCAGGGATGAACACCCGTCCTCTGCTATTTCCTCTTCTTGAAGATTTCGCCACTTTCAATCTCGGTGTACATATTCGAAAGGTATAGTCACACGATGAAGGGATTCCTTCAGTTAAAAAGGGTCTATGGTATCGGGTAGCTAGGAGGCTATGAAGCGTCTTTGTGTTGGTTCATGAGTGCGCAGACAACGGTTGAAAATGGCTAATAATTTCGGTGTTGTGACTAGAATTTTTAAAAGGTAGACTTCTTATCTTTCTATGGTGTACGAATTGGTTTTACCCGCTAAGATTTTCGAAATTGAAGAGGAAATCGATTCTGGATTAATTGTTGGAAAGCTTAAGGATTTCCATGAAGAAGAAAATTACAAACCAGAGAGGGGGAGAAGTATGAACTTATTATCAGAAGTCTTAGATTTGAAACTAGAGAATGGTGTCGTATCAGGAGTTTTTAGCAAGGATTTCGTGCGAAAGAGGTTCTACAGACGTGAATTGGTTGAGACGCCGACTACTGAAGAAGCTCCTTTCTGGATTAAACCGTTTGATGATAGGGTTTTCATGATTGTGCTAGCGCCTTCGGTAGCTCGTGGAGTGAAGAAACTATTGACTAATTATGTTGCGAATAAGCTCAGCAAAGTTCTCTTCGTCACACCCCATGCGATTGTTGAGACAAAAATCCCTCATGACAATCTTACAAACCTTCACGAGTCGAACCCTCAAGCAACAAAACTCATATGGTTTAATCAAGTTGATATGCCAGGTGTAGAGAAACTTTGCCTAGCAGGATCAGCTCTTGCTGACACTGAGTTATATCACGATTACCTAAAACACGGGAAGATTTGGTATGTAGTATTTGAAGTTCAGAAGCGTGATATTACAGTCGGCATCTCAAGGAGTTCAACAGTGACGCTTTTCAGTAAAACCACGATAGAAGAGTTCATCAACTACATCTTGGAAGACCTTTTAGATCTAATTGAATAGTATTTATTCTTGCACATCAGCAGGAGGTTTGCCTAATCTCTAAAATAATTCCGGAAGACCAACGTTTAGTTGGGAGTTTGAGGAGTGCAGCAAAGCATTGCGCGCGCGCAGACTTTGACTTGGCAGCGATCATATTGAAGGGAGCTCTAGCCTCTGACAATGCAGAGCACATTAGATTTGTCGAAGAAATTACAGAAATAATATCCTATAGAGCGTAAAGACACTACTTAGTTAGTGCGTACGCCGGGATAGTCACCTATATTCTGTTAAGTATAAATGATGGTAGTTTTCCTTCTTCGACAAGTTTCTTAACCAGGTTAGGCATGCTGTTCCATTGTTGAACGCACAGGTTGAATTCCTCTTCCGTAATGTCCTTCAACTTGGGAGCTAGAAATGTCAGTAGCCCTGTAGTGGTCCCCATGAGCTTGCTCATCTTTTTGCATGGGAATTCATCGCATTGAGCACAGCTCTCTAAGCCTTTCTCTCGTGCGCAAGGTCGAGCTTCGCATTGCTTATCCGCGATCTTATTACCTTCACTCTTGCATCCTTCGCAGGCAACATTTTCTGCGGTATAATGCTGGTGGCCAAGGTATTTTCGCCACGCATCAACCAACTTCCTTCTAACTTTGATGTCGTCTGACCAAGCGGCACAGAGATAGCAGTTATACCCACAACAACCAATCATCCTATCTTCAGATTTTCCCATGCTGTTGAAACCTCTCTAGAGAGGTGAAATACCAATCTTATTAGCTTTTCACGAGGCGCGTTGAGAAAAAATGGGGAGTTGCGGGAGATAACCAGAAAAAAATCCGGAAACAGATATCACTTCATTTATTTCCTTGCGCTCACGAATTTCTTCTTATAGAATTTATACCAGTTAGTTAAAGCTAACTCCTTCACTCCCTTACGATAT
>JAOUKM010000056.1 GCA_029882535.1 Candidatus Bathyarchaeota archaeon | reverse complement strand
GCGGCGCTTGCAAGCATAATCCCAGATGCGAAGAAAAATAATATGCCATTTTTGAACCCTCCAGCTTCGCCGCCCCAATCATATAACAAGCCTGAGACAGTGATCCCTAATATTCGCCCAACGCCGCCAACGCTTGAGATTACACTCATTAGTTTCCCCCTTTCTTGAGACGTGGTAAGATCTGAAATAAGAGCGCTCCATCCCAGATTGCTCATTGACCAAAAGAACTCGAGAAGTGAAAGCCCCACAATGATACTGTACGCCGCAGCAATTGAGCCATTTGTGTTTAGCAAATGAATATGGAAAAAGTATAATAAGATGTAACCAAAAGCTGCGATTGTTTCTCCGACAACTATCAAACTCTGACGCGCTTGGTATTTGTCGGAGATCTTGCCCCACACGAATGTTTGCGAGACGCTGTTGGTTATCATAGTGAGGCTTGCAAGTAGCGTCGTTGCCGTTACCGAGAGTTTAAGATTCTCCAACAAATAGATAGACAAGAAAGTGTAAAATAAGCCTCGTCTCGCCATCACCATGAACTGAAAACTTGAGAGCCCAAGCATTATTTTCTTGTTCAAAGCAACCAACCAAGAATGAAAAATCTCCTTTATTCACTTTTTGGGTATGCTTGCAACTTAGTTAGAATCTTTAAAATAGCTTTAAACGGGTCCAACACGAATTTTCAATATGTCTGCTCTTTAGCTGGCTTGATAAGTGCCTAACGCTAACACTGGAACAGTTTTCTCAGCCGGAATAGGCCTAGCTCTGGGTTTAACGATGGCTAACTACATGCTCCCAATCACGAAGTCTTCCCATAAGATAGTAAAAACAAGTAAGCCCTTGCCAAAATGTGGAAACAAGAATCCCATCGAAAACAGATTTTGTAGTGAGCGCGGTCAACCTCTTTATCCTCCGCCTCAGGTAAGGTGTTCAAAATGAGGTGTGATTATGGCAGCTAACATGAACTTTTCTGGAGCATGTGGCTCGTTGCTTCAGAAGTAGAAAAAAGAAGCGAAAAATAAGGCATGACTATTTTGAAAGTTTTTCTCCACAGTCCCCACAGAATTTTGTTCCTGCAGGATTCTTTGTTTTACATTTTGGGCATTCAATTTCTTCTGGCTTCAAAGGGGAACCACAGTTTCCGCAGAACTTCATCGTTGCTGGCATCTCTTTTTTACATTTTGGGCACTTCACTTTGGCCACTGGAGCGAGACTCGCTCCGCAGTTTCCGCAGAACTTAGTTCCAACAGGATTCTGAGCTCCGCAGCTTTGGCAAACTATCAGTTTTTGTGGGGCTGCAGGGGCTTGAGACGGCTGCATCGTTTTTGCCATTGTCGTTCCCATAGCCAATCCAAGTCCCGCTCCGACCCCTGCGGCAGCGGCTCCACCTCCTCCTCCAGGCGGAAGCTCCGCAGTTGTCTCTTTCATATACTGCATAGCCATAGCTTGCTGTCCCATGCCTGAAGCAAATCGCCTCGCTTCTTCGGGGATTTTAACGCCCTCGAAGACTGTATCTATTACTTTAAGGCCTATCCGTGCGGCTTCATCTCTGATTATCAAAGCGACTTTATCGGTGGTCTCATCTACGTTTTTGACTAAGTTGAAGATGTCGAAGCTTGCAAATTCATCTATAACCCGCTCATTTATGAAGCCGCGGATATAATTTTCAACGTCATTAGACGTACTGGCTCCTCGGTTTCCGAAAAACTCCACTACGAATAGCTTCGGGTCCTCCACCTTATAAAGCAGATAACCATAGAAACCGATCTCTGCTTGATATTGTATGGATCCGCTGGGGGCTGAATAGGCTGTTCCGCCAAAGTTTCCTCTGAATTGGCTGTTACTCACAAATACTACTTCGCATTCGAAGATGTCACCGATTATTTTTAGGGCCTTTAAGACTCCTGTTAGGAGTGGAATGTTTTTGCTCGTTATCGTATGTCTTCCAGGGCCGAAAATATCATAGGCTTTTCCGTCGCGGAAGAAAATGGCCCATTGATTTTCCTTAACAACAACTTGACTTCCGTATTTTAAGGAGAGTTTAGGAAATCTATAAGCTATGTCCTCAGGGCCTCCGAAATCCCAAGACACTTTTTCAACAATTGGCATTTTTTCTCCCACTCTAAATTTCTAACGGTCTGAATTGTTTTTCTCTTTCATGCCATTCATTCTCAAAGCCGAGTAATAAGGCTTTTATTTTCTTTACTTCAGCAGGTATATTAGTCCAGTTTTCAGCTTCAGCTTCGCTATAAGTTTTGTTTACGGCTTCCTTCATGTTTTCGACATCACTGCCTAATGTTTGGTCGTAGTTGAAAACTCGAGCAAGTTCTTTTTCTCTTACGTGTCCTTTTCTATCCATGAGACCAGCGTAGCCGTAGTCTGCGTGTCTCACTTTTTCCATGACACGGTCCAATACTTGGATAACTTTTTTGAAGTCACCGCTTGAAGCGGTATGCCCTGCATTTAAGGCTGCTAAGTAAGCGTCTTCCCATACGTGGCGCATATCACGGAAGTCTTGATAATATAGATCTCGGAGCTTCTTGTCCAGTTCTCTTAAATCTTCTTTCGTTCCGTATCCTAACGTAAGGACATTTTGAATTTTAGAGAGGACGCCTTGCTTATCTTTAACCTTCTCGATCGTTTCCCGTTCTGCCATTCGCCAATCCTCTTTTTGTTGTACGATTAATCCGATTTAAATGATACCTAAATAATATATATAAAAGATTCTGACTGTTCCATCAGAAATTATAAATACTGATGCCATTCTTCAAAATAATGGCAAACCTGCAAAGAGATTGTGATGTATGGGCTTTTTAGATAGACTCAAAAAACCAAAAGCTGGCGTTTCGTTGGCAATTCCTAAAAGCACTGTCGAACTGGGGGAAGATTTGAAGGGAGCAATTACCGTGTCATGCCAAGACGAATTTGACGCAAACGAGGTAAGAGCCGAACTTCGATGCGTCGAGAAAAGAAGACGAGAAAAATGGGTGTACGACGAGGAGCGGCGACGCAAGGTGCGTCGCGTCTACTGGGATATAGCTACGTTGCATTCTGCTGATCCGGAGGCAAGTAACAAACTGCACATGCTACCAGGCTTCAAGAAAACATTTCCTTTCAACGTTAACATTCCTGCTGGTGGACGAGAGTCCTTTGACGGCTTGGATGCAAGCGTTCACTGGTCTATTAAAGGAGTAGTAGCTATCAAAGGTCGCCCTGACGTCACCAGCGAAACAATAGAACTCCAAGTGATTCGACCAGCAACAACACCAACAGCTGTGAAAGAAAAAGAAGTTGCCATGATACCATGTAAGTACTGTGAAAGTCTGATGCCTGAAACAGCGACAGAATGCCCAAATTGTGGCGCTCCACGAAAAGCTTGAGAGCAACATCGAACATACCCATGAACATTAAAAAAACGTAACATAAGGCGGACACTAGCAAAAAACCAAGCCCTATTTGGCTCCTAATAAGATGGTCTAGCCTATGCGTCGAGAATAGACAGACAAAAAAACACAAACAACCAACCAGACCATCTACGCTCTATTAAAAACATTAACAGAGTAGTTTTACTTAGAGAAGAACAGCCGTGTTTGCCCCATCACATGCACATCCAACTTTCTAACCTTGGCAACAATCGGAAAATCATTCACAACTTTCCCCAAAACGAGACAGTAATGGGGCGGCAGGTCTCGAGCAACAGACTTTACAGTTTCGGCATCCACCTTAGACGCCCTTGAAACAGTTTCCAAATCATGTTCATTAGTGAAGTTAAAGAGAAACAAGTTATCAGCCTGACGATAAATGTTCTCTCGAATAGTGTCCGGCTGATTTGTAATGAAAGTGGTGAACACCCCGAAATGCCGCATCCGGGTAACTACATCATCCCAATAAGTCTCTCTGAGATACAAATGCGCCTCTTCAGCGAACAAAAAAACAGCCCGCAGTTTGCAATTCGTCAGCAACTCAACGAGTTTACCAAGCACATACTCCACCACAATAAGCCTATCTATAGTTGAAGAATCACGAAGATTTATCACAACTGCACCACCAACCCTAGCTTTGAAAAGTGAATCCTCCAATGAGATTGCCTGCGCTGGACTGTCAGTAAACAAACCAGTACTTAACAACGTATAATACCGGGAAAACAAGGCGTCACGCACATGTTGATTACACTTCCAATTTCTTATTGCCTCACCCAACTCATGCATCGTCAAAGCATCTTTCTGCTCAAGAAAACGCCATATACGCCTGAACTCTCTTGCAGATGTCCCTGGCAACTGAAGCGCATTTACGAGAACATTAAGCATCACACGGAGTTTCAACTGCGCCAAAGTTACTTTAAGATTTCGTCCGGGCGCCAAAACATGAATCTTCCCATAAAACTCGTTCGATTTTCCATCAACATTTTTGCCAAGACCCACGTATTCGCCGTTAAGATCAAGAACTACAACTGGAGCGCCGTGACTTACCAGGCTGAGAGTTAACAACTTAGACATGTGAGATTTGCCAGTTCCTTTTTTACCAGTTATAATGTTGAGACCACCGTCTAAAGCCCGCACATCAACGTGAAGTTGCTTCTTTTCCGTCGTTTCGCCCAAGTGCATTGGGTATCCCCCATCGATTTCTGCTTGAGCAAACAGTCTTTCAACAGGAAGTTTCTTGACGATTGCTCGAGAACGAGAAGGAAGCCAAGAATTTGTAGAGATCAGTTCACCATTGTTATTTGTGGCTCGAATTTTGCAGATTAACAAACGTGCATCTTGAATATACGCAATGTGAGTAGCCACTTCAAAGGGATCTAAATCCTCCCCTTGCACATAAGAATCACCATTATAGTTTCGAAGCAATTCTTCCAAAATGCCAGGGATGTTAGCGTATTGTATATCTATGACTTGAACGATTAAGCCTTTTCCAGCCTTGAAATCCTCAATAGTTAAGTAGTCGCCTTTCCCCACTTCTTCATTTGGAAAACTAATAATTTG
>JAOUKM010000055.1 GCA_029882535.1 Candidatus Bathyarchaeota archaeon | reverse complement strand
GTCTCAAGAAAGGGGGAAACTAATGAGTGTAATCTCAAGCGTTGGCGGCGTTGGGCGAATATTAGGGATCACTGTCTCAGGCTTGTTATATGATTGGGGCGGCGAAGCTGGAGGGTTCAAAAATGGTATATTATTTTTCTTCGCATCTGGTATTATGCTTGCAAGCGCCGCCCTAATTTGGTTCAGTACACATTCTTCAGAGCAGATTTATAAGAGTAGACAAAGTGACAAGTTTTTCTTTAAACAAAATGTAGCGTTGCCAAACAGCTATAGCCCCAGAGCCTTCTATTGGTTTCTTGCCTCTATTTTTGTTGTCGGATTAGGCGTTTACTCAATACTGCAAGTCTATATATTTTACGTTAGGCTTGACTCGCCCATCGGAGCTTCCTCTTTTGAGGTAGCGATGATTCGTAATTCAGCTTCAATCGCAACAATCATAGCTAGTTTGTTAGCTGGGCTTCTCGCAGACAAGATTGGAAGAAAAAAAGCCCTAGGTCTAGGGCTAGCGTTGGCAGTTATTACTCCTCTTCTTTACATGTTTGCTCAAAATTCTTTACAAATGATTGTTATTAACAGTCTAAGCGGGGTCTCCATGGCACTTATGACTGTTGTTGGGTATTTGCTAGCGGCAGACCTCATCCCTGAAGAGCGTAGAGGGAGACTCTTTGGGCAGTACAATGCAGTCACTTCCATATCATTTGGGATAGCCGGCACCTTTCTAGGAGGTCCAATTGCCGATTATTTGATCGGCACAGGGGCAGCTCAAGCAGCTGCTTATGTTACCACTTTTCAAGTCGCCTCTGCAGTGAGCCTAATAGGTACCATCATATTTGCATTAAAAGTCAAATCAAGCATACTCAAACCTTAACTCCAAATTGCTAGCTCCCACGATATTTGCATTAATATTATTAATGCTCTTGTAGGCACCAAAGCTTCTCCTAACAACACAACCTTCAGAAGAACAACTACCAACACCCCATTCTTTGCCATCACACAATCAACCCAATTCATATTTGCCGCCTATTTGAAGCCTATCAAGATGGTTTAGCCTATGCGCCGAGAACACACAAAACAAACCTAACAAGGAGTAAGCCTTTATAAGAGGCTTCATAAATCTTCTGAAGGAAAACAACCACAGGTAAATAACCTTGCCAACACCATACGACGTCCCAACACAAGCATTCATCAACAAACTAGCCCAATACATAAAAGACAACATAGACCAAGTCACCCCCCCACAATGGGCACCCTACGTAAAAACAGGCACTTACGCAACACAACAACCCCAAAACCCAAACTGGTGGTATATACGCTGCGCCTCACTACTCCGAAAAACCTACATGAAAGGCCCAATAGGCGTCGAGAGACTAAGAGCACAATACAGCGGAAGAAAAGACCTCGGAGTCCGCCCAGAACACGTGAGAAAAGGCGCGGGCAGCAACATCAGAAAACTCTTCCAACAACTTGAAACTGCTGGACTTGTTGAAAACGTGAAAGGGAAGGGTAGAGTGCTAACAAACGAAGGCAGACGACTACTAGACACAATAGCCACCGAAATAAAAACAGAACTAGAAAAGAAAGTGCCTGAACTAGCAAAATATTAAAGATGAAAGACTATGAGCGAGGACGAAGAAATCGAAGCGCTACGCAAAAAAAAACTGCTAGAACTACAGCAAAGACTCGCCCAAGAACAACAACGAGCCCAAATGCAACAACAAGTCGAAATACAGAAACAAGCTCTACTCCGCCGCATACTCTCATCAGAAGCCAGACAACGCCTCACAAACCTAAAAATGGTAAAGCCTGAATTTGCAGGACAAATCGAACTTCAACTCATACAACTCGCTCAGACAGGACGCTTAAAAATCCCAGTTACCGATAACCAACTAAAAGAAATATTAGCTCAATTACAGACTCAACGTCGAGACATCAAAATAAGGAGAAAATAACAATGGCTAGAAACAAACCAACCGCGAGAAAACGTAGACTGGCAAAGGCTGGGAAGCAAAAAAAGCCAGTTCCCACATGGGTAGTAGCTAAGACTCTAGGTCGAGTTAGAAGGCATCCTAAGAGTAAACATTGGCGACGTTCCAAACTTAAAGCATAGAGGAAGCGGTGCCTTGGAAGAAAAGACAGAGGAAACTACGGAAGCAGAAGAGGAAGAAGAACTGCCGGGGAAAGAAACTGAAACTCTCGAAGAAACCGAAGTCGTTAAGGAAGAAGAGGGAATAGACGAAGAAGAAGCTGAAGAGGAGACTCTAGAAGAGGAAGAGATTGAAGAAGAAGCACCACCTCGTCGAAAAGAAGAGGAAGAGGAATTTGTAGAAGAAAGAATCTACACTATACCCTTGCGGCGTGCTTGGATAATGCCACCTAAAAAACGGACTCCCAAAGCCATCCGCATCATCAAAGCTTTTGTTCAAAGACATATGAAAGTTGGTGAAGTAGCAATTGAAAGGGAAGGCGAAGAGGAAGAAGGCGGCAGAATAATTATCAGCAACGAGGTTAATGAGAAAATTTGGAGCCGAGGAATCGAGAAACCTCCTCGAAAATTAAGGATTCGCGCTGCCAAAGATGAAGAGGGTAATGTAACCATTTTCCTAGCCTAGGAGACGAACGGTTGGCAATTTTCTTGCTAAGTCTTTTCGGAAGCGCAAGCATAGGGATCTACTCCCTAGCCACTGACAAAATAGCGATAATTCCCCCCCAAGCGCCTGAAACGAAAGCTAACAAAGTTGAGAAATGGCTAGGTGTAAAGGTGGCTAAGACAATTATTGGCGGTTCGGTTGTAGTAGGCGCTTTGGCATGCGCCAACTCGAACGGTGTGGTTTTGCCTTATTATGTGCGAGAGGAAGAACTGGAAATCATAAAGGCAGTGTCTGATGATGCAAATTTGACGGTGATGGAGACAAAAAGAAACGCCTATGGGACCATGGTTCTTACAAATGATTATGGCGCTATTGTTGATCCGAGGCTTAAACCTAAAACTATTGAGAAAATATCTGATACTTTGGGCGTTGAGGTTGTTCTGGGGGAGATTGCAGGTTTGCCTTACGTTGGTTCGTTGGCTTTGGCTACGAATAAAGGTGTCTTGGCGCATCCGTTGATTAAGGAGGAGGAACAGCAACTTCTAAAGGAGGTGTTGAAGGTGCCTGTAGATGTCGGAACCATAAATTGTGGAATACCTTATGTATCCACAGGGTTAATAGGAAACAGTGGCAATGTAGTGGCAGGATTCTTTACTACAGGTCCTGAAATGTTTATAATGGGACAAGCTCTTGATGTGGTGAAATAAGATGAGCGAAGTCAAAGTGTTCCGTGTGACGGGTGAAATAGTAAAGCCTAACTTGAGAACGACTTTCAAAAAGGAAGTCAGAGCCTTGAAGCCTGAAAACGCAAAAGAAAAGGTATACATGGAATTGGGAAGCAAACACAGGGCAAAACATTTTCAAATCAAAATTTTCAAAATCGAAGAAATTTCTCCGGAGGAGATTGAAAGCCCCCTCATAAAGAAGTTGACCTTAGGGGAGGAAGCAGATGTCAAGTGACGAGGAAACTTTTCGAAGACTGCTGACGGAGCTTCGGCTGTTAGAAGGCACCGCAGACGCCTTGCAAAACAGAGTCAACTTAGTGAGCGCTGCTACAACTGAACTTGCCTTTGCGTCTGCGACGATGGAAGGGTTAGAAAAGGAAAAAAAGGGTACTCCTTTGCTTGTACCCATTGGCGGCGGCTCTTTCATAAAAGCTGAAGTGGCAACAACAGAGACGATGGTGGTTGGTATAGGTGCTGGTGTGTCGGTGGAGACGTCTAGAGACGAAGCTAGGCAAACTTTGGAGAAGCGCATGGCGGAGCTGGAGACGTCTAGGAACAATCTTCAGCAGCAGCTAGCTCAGGTGATAGCAAAGATGCGTACAAAAAGACAGCAGCTTGACGAAGTTTCGGTGAGGCTCAGTGGAAGGAGGCAAGCAGACGATGTTCGAAAAACTAAAAGCGGGACTTAGCGGTTTAGTTAACAAAATTACAGCAACCGAACTTAAAACAAAACAGCTTCAGCCAATCCTATATGATTTTAAGTTAAGCCTAGTCGAGAACGATGTAGCTTTTCGAGTTGCGGAACGCATATCTTATGAGATGGAGAAACGCCTTGAAGGCGTTGAGGTAAAGCGTTTAGAAGACCGAAAAAAGGTTGTGAAGAAGAATTTACGCGAAGTTTTGCTAGAAATCTTAAACACGGATGAAAAGATAGACTTGCTAAAGATGGTTGAAGAGAAGCAGAAAGATGGAGAGCCATTCGTTATTGCGTTTGTTGGAATCAATGGCACGGGAAAGACAACGAGTATCGCTAAGATTGCCAAGTTGTTTATGGAAAAGGGTTATACAGTTGTTTTGGCTTGCAGCGATACGTATAGAGCTGGCTCGATTGAGCAGTTGGAGGAGCATGCAAAAAGGCTTGAGGTACGCATGATTAAGCATCGTTACGGGGCTGACCCTGCTGCAGTGGCTTTTGATGCTATAAAGCATGCAGAGGCTCACGGCGTTAATGTGGTGCTTATTGACACGGCGGGGCGTATTCAAACCGATAAGAACTTGATGAACGAGTTGGCGAAGGTCAAGCGCATTGTGAATCCAGATTTGACTTTGCTTGTGGTTGATGCCTTGACGGGGAATGATGCGGTTATGCAGGCTGAAGAGTTTAACAAAAGCGTGGGCATAGATGGAACTATTTTGACGAAGGTGGATGCTGATGTGAAGGGCGGTTCAGCGCTAAGCGTTACGTATGTGACTGGTAAGCCCATACTGTTCATTGGTGTGGGTCAAATGTATGAAGACTTGCAGCCTTTTAAGCCAGAACAATTCACCCAAATGATACTAAAATAAAAAGCAATTGTACTAACATTCTATTGATGTTTCCCTCTCAATAGTTAATAGATGAGAAGAACTTTTGTCGAGTCTCTTGCAAACTCTTATCCTACTGGCAATTTGAGAAATTAAATGAGATTTATCATATTTTGTTGAGAAGTTTCAGCAGTATCGCCTTTTCGCTGTGCAATCTATTCTCAGCTTGGTCATAGATCACACTATTGGACGCTTCTATTAGTTCGCCACTTATTTCGTAGCCTCTATGGATGGGCATATCATGCATTATTAGCGCGTCGCTGTCTTCCATTAGTTTTCTGTTAATTTGATAGGGCATCATCAGCTTGATGCGTTCTTCCTTTTCTTCTTTGAATTTTGGGTCGAGGAAAAGTTCCATGTCAACCCATGTATCTGTATAAACAGCATCTGCGTCCTTTACAGCGTTCTTCACATCAAGTGTTGAATGGTACAATCCTGTTTTTTTCCCTTTTTCAAGCAACTCAGAGTCCTGAGCGGGTTCATGTGTAATCGGCGTTACGGTTGTAATCTGCATGCCAGTCATGGTGCAGGCTTCAATGAGGGAGTTGCACACATTATTGTGGACACCGATGTAAACCAGCTTTAACCCTTTCATCCTG
>JAOUKM010000054.1 GCA_029882535.1 Candidatus Bathyarchaeota archaeon | reverse complement strand
TGTTAATGGAATGTCGTCAATTGTGTAAACTTTTAAATGAACTTCTGGAACAGACCTGCCAGCCCCATCTCCATCCACAACAGAAATGCCCCGTCTTGTAGCAACGTCAACCGCCGCTAAAGTGTTAAAACCGCCTAGTTCTACGGGAATTGTGGCATAAGCAGAAAAACTCAGATATTCTTCTAAAACCTTTAACGTTTTTACTGCTGCGCTGGAATCATATTCAATTGAGGTTGTGGCGCCAACACATGCAAAATTCACGACTTTTGCGTCGCCTAGCACTTCAGAAGGAGCTACAAGCCTAACAGTATAACCTTGAGAAGCCAGTTTGTTCACTATCTTATAGCCTACTTCCGGGTCGCCGCCGCCCCCAGCAGAAAAAATCGCAGCACCATCCACTAAGTCTAGCAGGTTTTGATAGTTTAAGGTTTTCAAGCTTGAAATCACCAATCCTGTTAGTTTGCTTTTTATTATTAAATAAAGCGGAGAACTGAGATTTCTGCAAATTCTTCCTTTTTATGAATTCACACAAGATTTTGTATTGGATAATAGCAAAAGAATCATTAGAGAAAGCATGTGAACTTGTAAAAGCAGGCTTTGAATTCGTCACTGACATGGAAGACAAGAAGATCTTTCGCAAGAGGAAGTGAGATACCAATAAAGATATAGGGTAAAGCCGAAAAACTGCACCATAAATTCTATATTGCCACATAACATGTACATAACATGTTAAGGTGGTCTGTATGAAACTAGTAACAGTCTTATTACCTGAAGCTTATTTAGAAGGACTAGATGAACTTGTGAGAGCCAACATGTATCCCAGCAGAAGCTCAGCCATCCGCTCAGCGGTCAGAGATTTGTTGAAAAAAGAACTTTGGACAAGAGAACAAAGACCCTAACAAATTATATGCAACCAAGTGTCTACTACTTTATTTTCTTTAGGCTTTTTTGAGCAACAAGTTTCAAATCCTCAGCTACTTGCGAAGGATTTTCAGCAAGCGTTATTGCTCTGCCCACAATCAAATACTTTGCTCCACTTCTAACAGCATCCTCAATATTTCCGCCCTGTGCACCTATGCCAGGTGAGTAGATGGGTACTTTTTCTCCAAGAATAGAAAATACTTCTTTAATCTTTTCAGGGTATGTGGCGCCTACAACTACACCGTCAGCACCCCATTCCAATGCTTTCTGAGCAAAGACTCTATACTGAGAAACCTTCTGGTTAGCCTTCTCAATGAATACTCTTTGTCCGTAGCCTTCCCACGCTCCTTTGTGACTCATGTAGACCAGCAATATTACACCACGATTCACTCGTTTTGCCGTTTCGAAAACGGGCTGCAAACCTTCTTCCCAGCCGACAAAAGGATTTGCGGTCACAGCATCAAAACCTGCCTTGAAGTAGTATTCAGCTATTATCCGATTTGTGTTCCCAATGTCATTGATTTTACAATCCATTATAATGGGTAATCCGTAACCTTTTGCTTGGTTCACCAGTTCTTGTACGTCGCCAAACAAGCCTAAAGGCAGAATTAAGTGGCGGTTAAGTTTCACAGCGCAAATATGCACATGCACTGCTTCTAGAATTTGCTTCGCTCTAAAAAACAGTTCTCTAAGCTCGTTTGGTGGCAAATCAAAAGCTAAAACAATACTGGAACCAGTCTTCTTCGCAGCTTCCTCCATTCCAAACTTGAAAGACAAACCAAAGCACCTCAACTATCCCCTATGAGAACCTAGAAAAATGTTTTTCGATCAAAAACCAGCCAAAGCCTCCTTTCCCGCACTCACATAAACAAAAAACCTGCATTGCAATGACTATCAAAACCCAAAACAACACGGAACAAAGAAAAACCACACTACCCAAAAAACAAGTAGCTAATGATAACAAAAAACAAACATCTACCGCACTCTCTTCATAGCACCAATCTACAGACACAAAAAACAACTTGGAGTACAACCAACATGCAAACTTGGCATCTATTGAAACATATTAGAAACCTAATACAACAGTCTCCTCACAATGCCACACACACAGCCAATTGCTCATTATTCTCAATACATATTTTTTCTTCATAAGACTGTTAAATCCAAAAACTACTAGTCAAACCCATAAAACCATAGGGGAATAGAAGGCAAAAATGAACACCATAAAAGAGTTTTCTTCAAAAAAGCGCAAACAATTACAAAGCAAACTCAAACAAGCACTGAAAACAGAAATACAGACACTTTCTACAGAAATGCAGCAAATTCTCTGCGACGACCTAGTCACAGCATTACAAAATAGGTTAATTGTGCTAGCTAAGGTCAAACCAAAAAGCCGCTGAACAATGGAGAGAAACACTTATTCGAAATACATAAATCATTTATATCTAAAGCACCGAAAAACACGCTAAAGAGGTTAAAACATGCGACGCTCCAAACTTGAAATGTACATAGATGTCCTCAAAGTTCTCTCTCAACGTGGGCCCCTCAAACTAACCCACATCATGTACAAAGCCAATGTCAACTGCAGCGTCCTCAAACAATACTTAAACTTTCTAATCCGACAAAACCTCGTCGAAGAACGCACAGTCGGCAAAAAACGCGTAGTCTATGCCATAACGCAACGAGGCATCACGGTCTTAAAGTATTTCCGAGAACTCAAAACAGTCCTTCCAATAGTAGAAGAAGCACGCCGCTTACCAGCCACCCTCTAAATCCCCTTTCTCTTCAACACCTCCTACTATTCTTTTCCAACAAAACAATCAGTTCAAATATTCTAAGACAAGAAGCTTAAGAATATATAGAATTATATCGTAAGATTTAATAGAGCCTGCTGCTTCATAACTGTAGATGTGTTTGTCACAAGTTCTAGCATGGATGGTTTGACGATGGGTAAGTCGCTTGGGAAAAATCCTACTGTGCTGTTGGAGAAAATTAAGGAGAGTTTGGACAGGCTTAATGAGAAGATGGAGATTTTTATCGAGATTCAAAAGCAGGGGAGAAAGCAAGATTTTGTAGTTCAGGACTTGCCTGAGGCTTTGGATGTGATGACTCTTCTTTCGTTGCCTGATCATTTAAGGAAGACGGCCGTGACGATTTGCAAGCTTGGTCGTGCTACTGCAGAGGAGGTGGCGGAGCAGACGAAGCGTGCACGGGCAGTGGAAAGTGGCTATTTAAACCAACTTGTTCTAATGAGCTATATGAAGAAGGAGAGAAAGGGACGAAAAGCGTATTTCTTTGTTGAAAAGTAAGAGAGGGAGAAAGCTTGGGTAAAATCATAGCTGTTCATAGTTACAAAGGCGGCACGGGAAAGACGCTTTTGTCTGTAAATCTTGCTGCAGCTTATGCTAAAAAGGGCAAAAAAGTTTGTATTCTCGATTTGGATTTTCGTGCCCCCAGTCTTCAATCTATTTTTAAGTTAGATAGTTCCGAATATTGGCTGAACGATTATTTGAATGGTGCTTGTGAGATTAATAAAGTTGTAACTAATTATGCCTCTCAATGCAAGTGTAACGGTACGATGTTGGTGGGATTGGCGAACCCTGCCACTGAAGCCTTGCGGGACATGTCTGCGAAGGATCGTAAGTGGGAGATGCGGGCTTTAGGAAGATTGTTATCGTTGAAGAACACGCTTCTTAACGACATGGAACTGGACTATCTTATATTTGACACTAGTCCGGGACTGCAGTATTCTTCTATAAATGCGATAGTGAGTGCAGATGTTGTTCTTGTGGTAAGTACGATTGATGCGTCTGATATTGAAGGAACCAAGAGGATGACGCATGAGTTGTATGATCTTTTTGAGAAGAAGACGGCTATTTTGATGAATAAGGTGCCAATTGAGTTTTTGTCAACTTCTATGGAGCGGGAAGGTTTGTATAAGCGTTTTGAGAATACTCATACTTTGCCTGTGTTGAAGGTTATACCGTGTTATTGTGATGTGTTGCGTGCTAGGGGGACAGAGATATTTACAAGGGACTATCCTGATCATCCGTTTACGAAGCATGTTGAAGAGATTGTTACGAAAATAGAGATGTTTTAGAGCGTTACTTTTTTTGTTGTTGTTTTTGCGTGGCGCATGAACCAGTTTATTCTATTTGGTTTCTAGTAGGTAGCTAATAGGTGTCTGATGTGGGATTTGTTGGAGTGTAGGAGGGGGGGAACGAGGTCTTTTATTTGGGCTTTTTTTATGATGCCGTGGCGGGTGTTGTGGGCGTGATTTGTGCTGTTGTTGTTACTCGTTTTTCTTTGTAGGGGTGGAATCTATTTTTTCGGTTTTTAGGAGTGGTGTTATTGGTTTTTCTGGCTTGTGGTTGTAGTTTTTTGGTGATGTGTCTGGTGTAGGAGATGTTTGTGGTTTAGTTTTATGGTTGAGAAAAGGCTTAAACGAGTCTTGCGGTATTCCTTACAATACTGTATAAGAAAAGGGCGGGTAGATCAGCCTGGAATGATCGCCACGTTGGCATCGTGGAGGCCGCGGGTTCAAATCCCGTCCCGTCCACTTTTTAGCAAAAAAGGAATTTAATGTGTAGTTCGAAGCTTGTCCATTATTCTGTAAATTCTTTATAAAGCGTTAAGTCGCCGGCCCAATCTTTCTGGTTAATTGGCCAACTATATGACGGATTTCGAGGTTTACAAATAATCTCTCTTATCTGCACAGCCCCTCTTTTAAAAAGATTTACTGAATTCGCCTTCTGCACAACAACTGCCGTATCCAACCCAACCCAACCCACGACCCAGCAACAGCCACAACTTCCTCCCCTTCCTTCAAGACACCGTTGTCAGTAACCATTAACACAGCTGCGACACAAACAGCAGTTCCAGAGCTAATAATTCTCATACACAAACGGATTAGCGTTCCCAATGTAGGAACACCTCTATGTTCCAAAGCAGCCCCAATGTTTTATAGTGGGTCGGTCGCTCTTACAATCCTAGCGCCTTTTTTTCGACCTGATTCCATATCTTCTTGTCTGGAATGCCTATTTTTTAAGGCTTCAACTACTGTGTTCTCGATTTTTGCACCGGCAGCGGAAGTGACCACTATTAGAGATATCCCAGAATTTCGAAGCATGTCAACTGCTTTAAGAGCGCTTATACCAGTCTCGGACGCAACAATCAGTTTATTTAAGTTTAGTTCACGAGCCCTTTGAATCGCAAGTTCTAACGTCTTTTCAGTGTTAATTTGACCACATACATCAAAGTAAAAAATATTTTTTAATTCGCCTAACATATTTCTCACTTTTTCTCTCCATCTAAAACCTATCCAGATACATTTGAAGTTTTAAATCTAACGTGTGTCCTAAATCGATCTATTTTTGCTAAAGACGAAAAAACGCGTGCAAAATCCAAGAATCAATTCGTCCGCGCTAAAAGGGCATTTTAAGGCGCTTTCTTTCGCTTAATCCTAGAGTTACTTACGTATTATCTCTTAGTTCTCTTATTTTCATTATTGTCTTTCTATCAACCTCTAAGCTTAGGTTTTCAATATTATCTTCCCAGAAAATCTCCTGAGCCGACTTACAAACCGGCTCTCCCTCATAGTCCGTGACAAGAAAACAATACGCACTCTGCCTCTCCCCATTACTCGCAACATAAAAATTCTTACACACAAACTTAACTCCCTTCACTCTAATACCTAACTCTTCCCGCATCTCCCTCTTCAACGCCTCCTCCAAGCCCTCACCAACCCTTACATG
>JAOUKM010000053.1 GCA_029882535.1 Candidatus Bathyarchaeota archaeon | reverse complement strand
GAAAGTTGCACCCATGCGCCACGTGGGTATAAGGAAATCTAAGCTCACCTTACAACCTGCTGAGACAGCTGCTGTAGCAGCATAAGCAAACTTTTCATAACATGGGAATTAAAGTGAGCCCTAACTATCGAGCAGGTCAACGGAGACGGGTTACTCAAGAAACTGCGGAATTGCTTTACACGGGACAAGAAAAGGAGTATAAACAGGCTAAGCTATGCGCTGCAAAAACTTTAGGTATTCATGTTCTTCCCAGCAACGCTGAAGTAGCAATAGAACTTGACCGAATCGCAGAAGAAAGAGAAGGAAGAACAAGGCAAGAAAGACTTACCCAAATGAGACACGAAGCCCTACAAATAATGCAAACTCTCAAAAATTTTAATCCGATTCTAGTTGGAAGCGTGTGGCGAGGAACAGCCCACCACAACAGCGACATAGACATCTACACTTACGCACAAAATCCGCAAAAAATTATTTCAATACTCCAGAAAAACAATTACACTATAACGAAGACCAAGGTTCAAGCAGTCACAAAAAAAGGCAAAAAAAGACAATCTTTCCATATTTATGTGAGCTTGCTATCAAACAACCAAGCTGAAATCGTAGTCCGTAGCCCAGAGGATGTTGACCGCCGAGTCAGATGTGAAATCTACGGAGACACAGTTACAGGCTTGACCGTAAAACAACTACAACAAACCCTAAAAGAAAATCCTCAACAAAAATTCATGCCAACATAAGAGCCTTGCGCGAACACATTAATGCGTAGGTAGTAGACGCCCAAAAATCAGCAACTCACCCATATTTGGAGCCTATTAGCTGCCCATTTGGAGCCAAATAAACTCTAGGAAGGACTAAGAGTTATGCACACACTTTCCAACAAAATAAAATCTTCATAAAACTTTTATATGATAGGGTTGTGTCTCCTATTCACTAGGAGTCGTCAACGTGAACAGTTTAGAGCCAAGCAAAAAACCCTTGAACGTCTTAGTAAAACAACTAAACAACCACATCACCATAACACTGAAAAACGGCGTCACATACAAAGGCACAATGACGAAATGCGATGGCCACATGAACATAATTCTAGAAGGGGCCACTGAATGCAAGGGCGATCGACTAATTGCTAACTACGGCAGCGTTCTAGTTAGAGGAAACAACATCCTCTGCATTTCCATAGAAAAATAAATCAAGCTTTTTGGTTCCTTCACCCGAGTTCACCTATTGTTCTTCTTCTCTGCTTTAGAGCATAGAATTTCTTTGGTTTCAAAAGAGAAGATCAAACCTGTGAAATGAGGATTAGGATTTTGAATTCGGAAGAGTGAATTAACAGCCGACATGGTTCCACAGTCCCGCACTAGCCGAGTTCTGTCTTGACATTGAAAATCTTAAATATCGCCAACATTCTTTAGCTACTTGAGCAACATGGCAGAAATTTGTCCAACATGCGGACTCCCAAAAGACATATGTGTATGCGGAGAAATCAGCAAAGAACAACAACGCGTAAAAATACGCCGAGAAAGCCGCAAATGGGGAAAACCCGCAACAATAATCGAGGGCATCAATGACAAAGACCAAAACCTCGGTCAACTCGCACAGAAACTTAAAAACTTCTGTGCATGCGGCGGAACCGCAAAAAACAACCAAATAATTCTTCAAGGAGACCACCGAGACAGAGTCAAAACATTCCTCATACGGCTAGGGTTCCCGGAGCAAAACATAGAACTTCAATAAGCCCAAGGCGAACAAAACTTGGGACGACTACGAACTTTGCGCGAAATACTTAACAGTCTGAAACGCAGAAAACCCGCAAAAAAATATTGTCCAAAATGCGGTAACCCCCACATACATTTATCGAGTAAGTTTGACCTTTGGCTTCTCCCGGAGCAATATACATGCGAAGAATGTGGTTACAAGGGTTCAATAGTGCTGGAAATGGAAGAAGAAAACAGAGTAAACAATCAGCTTAAGAAGTGACAGGTTCTTCGCTAGACAAGTCAATAAGATTCTTTGCAAAATCGACTAAGAGAATACGTGGTGAGCTGGGAAAGATTTGAACATCTTCACAGTAGAGATATCACCCGATAACTCCCATTTTTTATGGACTCTATGAAAGAACAAGCTTGAATTCAAAGATTGTGAAGCATATTCTCTACTTTAGAAGTGAACATTTTGAGCCATGCATACATAAAGTTGAATTATGAGAACTGCGTGGTTTTCTTTTATGGACTCCAAATCTTTGCTTGGCACTATTGTTGTAATTATTCTTTTCTTTTTCGGAACAGTGTTTGCCCTGGCTTCCGCGTATGCTCCTATGAGGTTGGCAGTTGCTGCTATTTTGTTCATAGCAGGGTTTGGAGTAATAGCCATTTTATACATCATTGGTAAGAAACCCTCCGAAATAATTCAAAGAGTTGAATTGTCGGGGGAGATGAAAGCTGTTCCTATCAAGTGCCCCAATTGCGGAGCATCAATTCAGCCCGATAAGATAAAAATCGTAGAGGGTGTGCCATATGCGACTTGCAGCTATTGCGGAAACACGGTTGAGGTGGCTGAGGAACCAAAATGGTAAGGTTGCAACTTCCTATGTTTTGTATTCTAATTCTTGTTTTGTCAATGGGAGTTCTTACTGTGGAAGCTCAAAATCTCGTGTACCATCTGGAGCATGAGTGGGTTAATATCTGGATAAATGAGGATGGAACAATAGACCTTCTCTATGACGTCACAATCGTTTGTGATGAAGGAGTACTGCACTGGATTGAAATCGGCCAACCCAATTATGACTTTAAAATCGGCCAAGCTTTTGACGAGAACAATAATGAATTAGACGCTGTGGATTCGAGCTATCAAGGCGACTACAAGGTGCAAGTTGATGTGGAAGATCTTAACGCTGGGAAAAGCGTTCGGTTTAACCTCACGACCAACGTGGGACACATGATATGGAAAGACACACAGAATCTTGGCAATGTGGGAATGCAATTTACGCCGACGTGGTTTCCTGTGAGAATAGATAATCTTCGCGTCCGAATTGTCACACCTTCCGGAGTCACGGAGAGCAACCTTAAGACGATAACGGGCGCAGAATGGGATAACGCTGATTATGAAGATGGCAACTTCGCCGTTTATTGGGAGAGACACAACCTAGCTCCAAGTCAGAAATATACTTTTGGAGTTTCATTCCCTGAAGAGTTCGTTCAACACTATGAAGTTCAAAAAGACTTCTTGCAAACATATGGCCCATGGATCGCTGTTCTAATAGTTTTGTTCTTAGTAGTTGTGCTCGTAGCAGTTGCCCTTCGAAAGAAACCTTATCTTAAACCTATAATGAGTATGGAAGCTCTTGGTATAAGACGCGGCCTCACAGCCGTAGAAGCCTCTTATCTCTTGGATTTAATGCCAAACATGATAGTGACCGAAATTCTTTATAGTCTTCTAAAAAAGAGGGCGGTTTGGGTCACAGCCACTAAACCTTCAGTGATGTTAAAAGTTATGAAGCCCTTTAAGAGTGAGAAACCAGGCGAGTTAGCTGAAGTACAACTTCGATACTACGAAATTGATTTCTTAAACGCGATAAAAAAAGACGGCACGCTAGATGAAGAATTGTTGGCTGAGACAATCTTATTTTTGCAACGCTCGATTGAAGAGAAACTTCGTGGCTACTGTAGACGCGACACAATCAACTACTATAGAAAGATAGTTGAAAAAGCTTGGAGACAAGTAGAGCAGGCGGGAACATCAGAGCTAGCTTCTAAAGCATATGATGAACAACTCCTATGGCTGCTCCTCGACCCACAACATCGTGCTAAAACCGAAACAACTTTCAAGAATCGAGTCTTTGAACCCGCTCCTTTTTGGTTCTGGTATTGGTATGGCTATCAACAGTATCATCCTCGACCTACGTATAAACCTAACATAGACGCACCAACTGAAGCTAAACCTCCACCAAAGATTCCAGGGGCAGACTTTGCCAACAACATCGCTACAGCAGTCGAAAATACATCTAACAGTATTGTGGCTAATCTTGAAAAATTCGCGAATGCAATAATCCCAGCGGCTCCACCTCCGCGGACATCACATAAACCTGCACACCGCAGCTCGAGCTGCGTATGTGCTTGCGCAGCTTGTGCTTGTGCCTGTGCATGCGTTTCATGTGCTTGCGCCTGTGCCGGTGGGGGCGCAGGGTAGGAGGTCGTAACGTTTGAATTTCCTTCGGAAAGCCTTCAAACAATCCAAGATTCCTATTGGTCGTTATACGTACAGAGGAGTTGGAGATCTTGCCAAGATGGCCTTACAGCTTCGAGTGGAGCCCAGTGGTCAAGGACTATTAGTCATCAACGCCAACACCGTTCTTTATCTAAACGAAACCGCAACAGCTCACGCCTATTTTTTGATGCAAGGAATGTCGGCGGAAGAAGCTGTTAAGAACATCAGGAAAATTTATCGAGTAAAGGCGGAAACTGCTCGTGAAGAACATAAAAAACTAATTTTTTCAATTAGCACCCTTGCCCAAACTGAAGAAGTCTGTCCAGTTTCATATCTTGACGTAAAGCAGGTTGAACCTTTCACGCAACCGCTGTCTGCCCCCTTAAGAATGGATTTGGCATTAACTTTTCAATGTCAAAACAACTGTATCCACTGTTATGCTGGAGGCCCCCATAAAACTTCTGAGCTTACCACCCAACAATGGAGAGAAGTCATCAAAAAGTTGGAGCAGATTGGAGTATTCATTGCCACCTTCACGGGTGGAGAGCCAACTTTACGAGAAGACTTGCCTGAACTGTTGAAATATGCCCAAGAAACAGGTATAGTGACTGGGCTCATCACAAATGGAAGAAGACTACAGGACAAAAAGTACATAGAGTCCTTGGAAAACGCAGGGTTAGACTTCATTCAAATAACCTTAGAATCGCACAAAGCTGTCGTTCACGACAAAATCACTGGCGTAAAAGGAAGTTGGAAAGAAACCGTTGCCGGAATCAAAAACGCGGTGAATACGCAAGTCTATGTTACAACAAACACCACGCTCAACAAACACAATGCAGCCGATTTTCTGGACACTATAGATTTTCTTAAGAAGCTAGGTGTCACAGTTTTTGGTTGCAACAGCCTAATATACTCTGGAAAGGCTGTTGAAGTGAGCGACGAATTTGCCTTATCAATTGAAACGTTGAAAGAGCTTCTTCCCAAGATCAGAGAGAAGGCAGGTCATATTGGAATGAAATTTCTGTGGTATACGCCGACTCAGTACTGTCGCCTCGATCCTGTTAAACTAGGTTTAGGGGTGAAATCCTGCACCGCCGCGTTAGTTAATATGTGCATTGCACCCAATGGCGATGTTTATCCATGTCAAAGCTATTTTGAGAGCTTAGGTAACATTCTCAGAGATGACTGGCAGAAAATTTGGAAGCATCCAGTCGCCTTAGAACTTAGAAGCAGACAATATGCGGAACCAAAATGCAAAGACTGCCCCCAGTTGCATATTTGTGGAGGGGGATGCCCCTTAGAGCCACAGAAAGACAGATACCTTTGCGCTGAAGCCTAATAGCATTAATTTACAAGTTTACACTGTACGAAAAACTCTAATATAACTAAATTGAGGATGTCTCCCGCAAATCCCCATTTTTGTCTTAAGGTTTGCCTGAACTTCCCTGCGAGAACTTGTGGGTAGTATATGTGCGAATAGGCGATGAATGGAAGGCTTGTGGGTAAAGCCTGAATTGTGTGTGAACAAGTCGTATCCTATGATGTTTGCGGTTTTGACTTCGACTGATCTTAGGTATCTATCTAATTCTCTCTTTGTTACCACCCAATTTCTACCTTGTTTGTGTGCACCTAAGGCCCCTTATCCGGCAAGCAGGCTGAGATATTCTTGAGTGTATGGCGTGATTTTGCAAGCTTCGGCAAGAGTGAGTGTTTCAGGTTCCTCTAGTGCATTGAGATACATATCTAACTTTTTCTACGCACCGAGCTATGAAATTCAAGAATGTTGATGAGCTTCCCAAATCCGCTTCCGTGAGTGCCCCTAGATACTTAGGTCGGTCTCGTATCGGTACGATAGCAATGAAGGGGCATCCATTTCTCATTAACGTTGCATTCATTAGTAATCTTGCTGTTCTACCGTTACCTTCCGTGAATGGGTGAACCTGAGTGAAACGATGGTGAAAAACTGCGGAGAGTTCAATTGGCGTATGTTCGTCGGGGTTTTCACTTAGCCATTCTAAAAGCTCACTCGTTTTTGGTCTAACTTCTGAGCTAGTGGTGGCATAAAGCTGGCGCCAGTTATTCTAATCCCTACTGTTCCATACTGTCCTGCGTCTTTAGTGAGGCAAAGCATAATTAGCCTATGAATGCGAAGCACTGCTGCTTTGTAAGCTGTTCAATAAGCTGTTTCTCCTCTTCATTGCCCCAACGAGGCATTCGAAATCGCGCTCTAAATGTACTTGTACCAAATTTTTTTTAGTACAGTACATTTCTTTCAGTTTTCTCTTAATGGGATTTTTTGAACCGTAGATGTTTCCAGCCAAACATGACGGTGAGGAATCGTAAACTTTCGATTCCCTTTGAAGCAGATACTGCGTTGCTAAATGACCACTTTTTTGGGTTTGAAACCTTAAACGTTGAGGAGATAGAAATAATCCTTTGC
>JAOUKM010000052.1 GCA_029882535.1 Candidatus Bathyarchaeota archaeon | reverse complement strand
TATAGGCTTGAAGACTTTGTTTTGAAGGTGTTATCCTGCCAAACTGAAATAGGCGCGCGCATTCTGCCAACTCATACAAACAAGAGAGAGAAGTTGTGAACAAGTAACTCAGGGAACGTGGTCTTGATTGATTGGTCAGTTTCTTTTGGCTTTTAGAGAAGCTCTAGAAGCAGCCTTGATTACAGCTATGATCATGGCATATTTGGCAAGAACAAATAGAAACCAATTGGTACGTTATGCTTGGTACGGTGTCTCCCTTGCAGTTGCATCAAGCCTTGCCTCCGGAACCTTCATATGGTTCATATATGGCGGCCTTTCTGGAGCCATGAAGGCTTTGTTTGAGGGAAGTGCTGCCCTTCTAGCAGTTTTCGTTCTATCATCTATGATTTATTGGATGGCTAGCAAAGGAAAGGAACTAAGAAAAGAAGTAGAGAAACGAGTGAAAGAGATTGTAACTCGAGGTGCGACTCTAGCTTTAACTTCCTTTTCGTTCATTGTAGTTTTTAGGGAGGGGCTTGAAACCGTTCTTTTCCTGACTCCTTTCTTAGTAGATGATGCTGGAGGTACACTAGTCGGAGCCTTTCTTGGAATAACAGTGGCATTAGTTCTAGCTTATGCAATATTCATTCTAGGTATGAAAATCAATATACGAAAATTTTTCTATTTTACTAGCATATTGATGGTACTCTTGGCAGGGGGACTAGCGGGTTATGGGGTTCACGAGCTGGTAGAGTACGCTGAAGATAC
Organism: Candidatus Bathyarchaeota archaeon; assembly: GCA_029882535.1. Lineage (NCBI taxonomy): Archaea > Thermoproteati > Candidatus Bathyarchaeota > Candidatus Bathyarchaeota archaeon. The sequence goes on along the minus strand of JAOUKM010000052.1, from coordinate 6,106 downwards.
TAGGATGGAAACAGGCTGGCTCGGTGAGTATGCTTATAGCTTGGATATACCGTCAGAAAGTCCATTTCATCATAAAGGAATAGTTGGATCAGTATTTGCTGTGATGTTTGGATATACTGTGGAAGCTGAATGGTTAAGAGTGATAGTTCATCTTACATATTTAGCCATAACACTTCCGCTAATAGTTTGGGTCTACGAAAAAGACATCAAAGATGAAGAACCTAGAGAAACCCGACAAAAAAGTGGATAGATTTGAATCCTACCATAGTGGAGACATCCTCCACAAACGCGCGTGCGGGTTATCACCCGAAGTCACGTGTTAAGCACGGCAGTTTGTGATTGATATACCATTTAGTATTGGAAAAAGGTGTATTTCAGCGTTAGTTCTTCTTGCACGCGTATAATAAAAGTTAACAGCTTCTATTTAGACTCGAACAATCTAGTGGCGGGTCCGTGGGTACTCGATATGGATTTGTAGCGGGGCCTTCCTCAGAAGCTTACACACCAATGACGAGCGCGCGCTCTCTGTCTAGAGCTGGCAGGGTTTAGCGATAATCTCCTTGATAACCATGTCAAAGAGTCTACGTGAGTTTGCAGACTTGATGACAACAGCAGTATCTGCACCCCTTCCTGAACCAGCAATCGCTATCACGTCTTTATCTGCAGGAACTACTCCAGCATCCGTGGCCATCGCAACGATCTCAACTGCTACTTTCGTTCCCTGACCAAACATCCTCAATGTCTGCGCTATAATGCCCACAGGAAACATCGTATCAAACTTGGCCTGTATAGCCCTATTTACTCCCGAGAAAGCATGCGTAGCTATCACTATTTTGCCTCCACCCGCTCTAATCTTCTCTTGAATTTCGTTGCTAAGTTCTTGTACGTCGGGTTCCTTGAGACCCGTAACATGGGGTACTACTACTACGCTGTTACCCTTGAAAACCTCGAGTGCTTTAACCGCTGTATTGCCTCTTGTGCTGGCCACTACTATATGCTTAATGCCAAGCTCATCAGCACGAATCTTCGCTTCTTTAAGCGTTTCATCTGTATTAACCTCTCCCGGACCAGGGAAGTATAGAACAGACTTTTTCAAATACAAACACCAACACATAGAATGTGACACATACTTATATCGATTCACCGTATGCATGCGTCCACTGTGAGGAGGGATTCAAATCCCACCCACCCAACCCTCACCCAACCCAACCTATACGTCTTTTTCTGTGGGAGTATGACTGTCTTGGGCTTCTTTTGGTGGATGAACAGCTTATGCAATTCCAAAAATCTTCGCGCGCTTTTCTGTTTTAGACCTGTAGATGTTGGAAGAACACTAGGTGTGTTAAAAAATCCACGATGTTAATGATTTATCCTTCATCTAGTCTTTTGACTCTTCAGCTTTTTCCAACAAATCAAGCAGCAGATTGCGCGCTACTATTTGTCATTAACACTGTTATCTATGGCGATTACGAATCCGAGGAGTAGCCTCTTGTCGTAGTTAGGGTCTGAAACCTTGATGGCGTATGTGTCTGAAAAGTCGAAGAGGCCCCCTAACACCAAGTCCTTGAAGAAGTCGCTTTTACCTATTTTCGCCTTCAATTCGCCATCCATGTCTTTTACGTCAAAGCTCTTTCCCAAGAAGTTACCTTTAGCTTCAAGAAGCTTTCGACCTTCGTTGTCTTCCAGCCAGAGTTTCGGACGGAACAGCGTTAAAATCTTCCGATTTGTTCGTCCCAGCAAATGCCCTTTGGCATCTTTTATCATATATGATGGCCGCATAGAAACCAATTTCTTATTAATCGTAAAAACTTGAGACCCATCAATATCAGACACTTCAGTCAGCGCCCTCATCGATATAACGCGTCTATGCATCTTCCCAACTGCTTTACCATCTTGGTTGAAGATATCACCACCTCCCCAATCCCACCACTTCTCCTTGAGCACGTAATAATTCAATTCGGGACTAAGAAGCCCAACATCCACAACAACGTCCACTTTTGCCATATCGACATTTACGTTCAAATCAGAATTCATCTCAGCATACCAACCTGTTTTCCTTTCAAAGTCGCAAAGCTAGTTGTATATAGTTAACAAAATAGTTTATGAAGGCAGAATCCATCTTTTTTGACAAGCGCACACAGATAAATTATGGTAGATATTCGCTGATAATTCCAATCTTATCTGAACGCGCAAAGAGCTAGTTAAAAACCGTAGAAATCAGCTAGAATCCTGCTTTTATCAAGTTGCGAGGCTTCATAAATTCCCGCAAGATAACAGTTGCGTAACAGCCACGATGCAGAGTAAAGCTAATTCTTAGTTTCTTCTTGCCAGAATTTAACTCGTCTTTGAATGGTTTTTCTACGTTAAGATTCATTATCGGCGTCACAACTGCTCGAAGTTCGCCAGCTGCACTCATCTCTGGCATAGAGGAAACGTAGAAGTCAGTTTGGGTTATCTTTTCGCCGTCAAGTATGGATTGTTCTATTTCGCCTTGCACGCCTTCTGAAGGGGCTTGTTTGAAACCGATTAAGGGAATTGCGACGTACATCTCTCCCTTTTTCACAGTCTTACGCAGATCTTCAATCTTCTCGGAAGTGGCTTTTACGTAACTGCTGGTTGGCAAGCCGTGGCTATCTGTTTTCACAACATAGTCGCCGACTTGCGGTTCGTTAGCCAGAATTTTACGCATTAAACGTTGGCTGAGAAAACGGTTGAAGAGATATGACTGGTATGCCTGAAGAAAGAGACTGCACAAACGTTTTGGTAGTCTTCTGAAAGCACCTACGTACTCTTTCGGATGCTTTGCCAAGTGGGACAACATTAATCGCTCATACAACAACCATCGCGGAAAACGGTTAAGCGCTTCTTCGAAATCTTCAGTTTCCAGCAGTCTCTGCCTCGCTTGATTTGATTGAGGATGCTCGTAAGGACTTGGCTTGGCGAGAAACAGTAGCGCTGCCTTCTCTAAATCATTTCGTGCCAAGGCTTTTCCAACCAAATGCGTAATAGGACGGATCGTGCCGAAACGTTGATGCCCAAAAAAGTTTGAAACACCGCCTAAGACGCGTAGCTCGCTTACTATATTAGACGTTCTTTCTTGAATAACCGCCGCACTGCGACTAATGCCTCTTACTGTTAATTGGAAAACGTTGCCGAATGACATGTGAGGAAAAATCATGTTCGGCGAATAGCAGAGAGGATACACGTGGATGCCGTCTACACGTATGCGTTTCAGCTGTCTCAACCTTATGTTTTCTATGCTAATGTGCTGAGCAGTCACGGCTTTTTTGTCTTTTATTCCTGCAATCCGCACGCGGCGCTCACTAATCCCCAATTGCTTAGCGATCTTTCTTGCAGCCAGCAACGTATCCCAGTTTCGTTTGACAAGCAAACAAATCAGGTAACGTCCTTCACCTGTCAATTGGGAAGGTAATTTTGGCTCCAATTCTGCTTTTAATCCATCAAGAAGAGCCTCTTCAACCCTAAAGTCTTCGGGTTTTTGCCGTATTACGCCACCTACACCACGAGTTTTAGTGACAAAAGTTTCAATGCCTAACTGCTTTTCAATAGATGCAACTCTCAAGATTAGCCCTGCTCAAAGAAGCGGTAATTTCCCAGTTATTTTGTCAATTTGTATGCTAGGCGCTGGACCTATACCTAGGCACGTTACAGTACTTGGCGGCAACTGTGTTAAGCCTCGGTCTGTAATGAGGCTGTAGGGAAGCTTCATCTGTGATGCTTCTTTTTGAAGCTCTAATAGTTCGGCTAGGTTTTTTACTTTTACAGCTACTTTGCATTGTCCTTCTTTCAGCCATGCTTGCCACCATTCTGGGTGCTTCTTTTTAGCCTCTTCCGAGGCGGAAACCGCTGCATGGCCAACTTGTGCGGCAAGCTTTCCTTTGCTCATCTTCAAATCTGTTCGTACTGCTATTACCTGTTTGTACTTGAACTCCTCTTGCGACATCCAATACACGCTCTGTGTTCAGTTGTGTTCGAGGTTAAAGAACTTTATAGATGTGTTTAGAGGAACGAAGCTATTAAGAAATATAACGTTGCCGCCAAAATTCTTGGACTCTTAGCTATACGAATTAGTGAAGTACCTTGAAAGTCAATATCCCTTACGTTTTTCAAGCTTTCATCTAACCTCAACCGCATACAAAGAGCTATAAATTGGTCAAGTTGCTTGTCTGAGAAACCGTTAAGCATAAGCCTCAGACGTTTCATCGTCATCATGTCGAAGCCCACCTTCTTTTTCCATCGACGCTCATACTCCGACAGAAAATTTGCTGAAGAGTCTCTGTAGTGGACAGCATGGGCAGCAGTCTTGCCTGCAATTTTTGCGCATGTTAACCCCATGATAATCCCTCCGCCTGTAGTAGGCTTAACATGTGAAGCAGCATCCCCAACAACCAGCAACCCATCATGAAACGTTCTAGGAATTGGCCCGCCTAACGAAATGGGATGGTAAACAAGGCTTGTGACAGTGCTTCTTCCAAGTCTTTGGCGAGCAATTGGATTGTGGCGGACAAAATGGCGTAAACAATCACGCGGATTACCTTTTTCTGTTCCCAAGCCAACTTTCGCTGTACCATCACGTCGTGGAACTATCCAAGCGAAAAAGCTAGGAGCAAAGCGGCGACTCAGAAATACTTCAACTGTGTCGTTGTCAATATTGTCTATCTTGTCAACTTCCGCTTGCACCCCATTAACTATCATATGACGATTAAGTGAAGGTAGCCCTGCTCGTTTCAGAAGACTGGAGGACACGCCTTCCGCGTCAATCACAACCTTGGACACAAGCTTTTTGGTTCTTTTCTTTCCCTTGACGATAACGCCTCTAACCGTTTCTTTTTCAATAAAAAGAGAATCAACGCAGGTGTTATCGAGAATTTTCACACCAGCCTTTAAAGCCATGCTATAAAGATGCTGATCGAAAAGCTCCCTGTTAACAACACAAGTCACCGGAGAGGAAAATCGAACTGAAAATCGGTAGCCAGAAGGAGAATAGAAGGTTGCTGATTTAATCTCGTTCTCAAAGACGTTTTTAGGCAAACGGAGATTGAAGCGTCTTATGCCATTGAAGCTTACGTGACCTGTGCAGTGTGAAGGAACACCAATTTTGTCGTGTTCTTCGCAAATAATGACTTGAGCACTTAGTTTCGCCGCCTGCAAGGCAGAAAAAGAACCGGCGGGACCAGCACCGACAACTATTACATCAGCGTTCACTAGAATCACGTCTGTTGTTTTCAAGTTTCAGTTATTTACGTTTTCGTTTAATTTCAGAAGCCAAAAAAAAAGAAAAAAGAGAGGATGAAAAAATGGTGCTTTTAAATTTTCTTTTTGCTTAATGCTTTACGGAAGGCCTTTCCACATTTAGGACAATCGAAAAGCCCGATTTCAAGTTCAAGTCTTTTACCACTTCTGTCTGGTCGCCCTGCCATCTTCCAAGTCTTTCTGGGCCTAGAGATGTCTTTTCCACATTTTGGACATTTAGCCATACATATCATCCCTTCCATCATACATACGTATATGAATAAATAATTTTCCATACGAAAGAGCTTTCAACTGTGGAAATGACTGTTTTGAACAGCAGTAGAAAGCTTCGGAGGAATAAGGGATCATGTTGCTGAGAGATGAAGTGTTGCAAATGATAAGCAGTGGGAAACGCAGACTCGGCATCGAAGATGTGGCTTTTGAAGTAAGATACGCCGAGAAAACGGGTAAAATTGGAAAACGAGCGGAAATCTTCATTTGGTCTAATGACCGAGCAGAAATAGTGCTGTATGGGGGTGCAACGCTTTTCAGCGTACGCCATGAACTTTGTCACGTAAAACTGTTCAGAATAGGGCTTCCTTTGACGAATACTGAAAGGGATCTTGAATTGTTTCCCGATTCAGACGACTATATGCGGATGGTAGTTATCGTTGAATGGTATATTAATGAGCTTCAAAAAAGGGTATTTCACGAATATTATGCGATTGATGAAGCTGGCACTCCGCGCCCGCCCCCTTTTCAGGGGTTGCCAGAACTTCCGAAGGATAAATTTACCGCTAAACAAATTGAACGCATAATTAAAATTGCAAGAGGAAAAGACGAAGGCAGTAAT
>JAOUKM010000051.1 GCA_029882535.1 Candidatus Bathyarchaeota archaeon | reverse complement strand
GGTTCGACATAACTTTTGCCGCTGATCTTACGGAAATGTTTCTGCCGTTGTCTAGTTTGAAAAGGTTTGCATAAGCCTCTACCTCTCTAATGAGGACTTGCATGTCAGAAACGAGTCCAGCGCACGCAGCACCTATATGATCCGTTATTTTGAAAACTTTCTTTCCAGCCTTACTTGTGATGAAATACCCATAGGTTACCCGTTTTTCAGAGGCAAGCATGACTCCTTCGGAACAAACTATGCCGAGGGTTGTTGCGCCCGGCATCATGAAGTAAGGGTATTGTTGATTTTGCTCAACCAAACCGTCTTCCTCCTAAATGTTGGTTGATTATAAACTGCTCCTCCATTTAAACTTAATCATAAAATCTTGTGTGGCCAACTTATTTGGAAGTTCGTACGACCAAATGAAGAAAGCTATTTCTTTTCTTTTAGCGTTAGTATGTGTTTGGCTAAAGTTGCAAACGTGAGAGGTCGATAGTGGACCTTGTCAGCCAGGTTTATCAGAAAACTTTCTGTTTCAACCAATCCCAAATAGGTAAACTGTTTAGCCCAATTTTTGAGCTCTATAAAAGATGTATAGTCCTTGTGAATTGAAATCATAAGTGCGTTGTGTCCCAAGCCCATTCCTCTCTCAGCCATGATTATTTCAAAGGGTCCTTTCTTGAAACTTTCATTGAGAATTTTCCTTGCTTTCTCTATCTTTTCGGCGTTAAATGATTGTTTATATTTAAAAAGAGTGATAGCCAATATTTCATATCCTAGTTTATGGAAGTAAGGTATCATGGTGTATTCTTTGATGTATTTTTCCTTCTCCAATTTTTTAACCATTCTACTAACTGTAGGTTGAGAAATCCCAATTGCTCTAGCCAATTCTCTGTCGCTTCTTCGAGAATCCTTCATAAGCTCAGAAATAAGCTTCCACTCACGCTCCTTCATCTGCATTCCTCCCACCTTAATTATTCTTAGAACTTACTGAAAGTCTTTATGGTGCTAAACAAGATTAAAGAGCGTGTTTCTCATGCTATTCAATTTGAACTTGTCGTAAAAGTCTTAAATGCAAGTTTGTCCGTTAGATGGTGGTAAGCTTTATGATAAGGGTATAATTTAAGGTTATGACGCTTAAGGCCTTGGGTGTTAATGTTGAGGTTTGCTATAAAAACTGAAAACTTGACGAAAAAATACGGCGACCTAGTAGCTGTCAACAAATTGGATCTTGAAGTTGAAACTAAAACTGTGCATGGTTTCCTTGGTCCAAACGGCGCAGGCAAGACTACTACTATAAAGATGCTGGTTGGTTTATTGAAGCCAGATGAAGGTACAATCAGGGTTCTTGACAGAGATGCTGTTGGAGACAAGCCTGAGATGCGGTTGCATATTGGGTACATGCCTGAACTCCCTAAGTTTCCCAAACATCTGACTGGATGGGAGCTTTTGGATATTTATGGAAGAATGTTTGGAATGACGAAACAGCAGAGACAAGATCAGTTACCTAAACTTTTTGAACTGACGGGACTTATGGGTAGAGAAAAGGATGCTTTGGGCAAGTATAGTAAAGGTATGCAACAGCGGTTAGGCATCGCTCAAGCACTGTTAAACGCTCCGGAATTGCTAATTCTAGATGAGCCCGGCTTAGGTTTAGACCCTGTGGGCATGGTAGAAGTTAGGGAGTTAGTGAAGCAGATTGCAGAAGAGGGTGTAACAGTTTTTCTCTCTTCTCATATGCTCTTTGAAGTCCAACAAGTCTGCACCGATGCCACAATAATCCACAAAGGTATAGCGTTGACTTCTGACAAGCTTGAGAACATTTCAAAGAAGTTTGCAGGACCTACTAAGTTATTAGTTGAAGTTTCAAAATTGAAAAAAAGTATTATAGACAGCGTTGGGGCTTTACCTTTTGTCTCTGAGGTAGCAAAAAAAGGTAACACGCTTACAATCGAAATTAAAACACATGACGAGGTTAGACCTCAACTGTCTCAAGCGATTACCAAGGCTGGAGGAGTGATAATCTCTATGAAAGTTGAAGGTCGAAGTCTTGAAGATGTCTTTGTTAAACTTATTAAGAAGCAAGGAGATAATCAGAGATGACTCGCGAAGAAACTGCAAAACATTTGAGATGGAACGCCTTTCTGGCGATGACAAGATATGAGCTTCTTTGGAATATACGTAAGAAAAAGTTTCTAGGCATGCTTGTCGTTGCTTTTGTCCTTGCAACGCTTGGTCTGTTTATTCCGGTGATTTTGAGCAACGTGATGAATGAGCCTCTCGAATCCAATCCAAAGTATGTTATAGAAACTGGTAGCGGAATTGGCGGTTTCGGATTTTTGCTTTTCGCAATAGTTACTGCAATGAATAGCATTTCAGGCGAGTTTGAAAGTGGCTCAATTGTTCCACTACTTACGAAACCCATTTCACGCACAATGGTTTTCCTAGGAAAAATTGTCGCTGGTTCCCTAACCTTGCTTGTCACATACATTATGCTCATGATCTATATGACTGTTGGAGGAACAATAATCTATGGCACTCAAAACAACCTTCATCTACTTCCGTTATCTCTACTCGGAAGCCTGATTAGCACTTTTGTGTGGATAGCAATAGTGTTGGCTTTAGGTGCTCTTTCAAAAAGCTCCATGATTGCCGCTTTAGGCACAATTGGCACGTGGATGGGTGCAAACATAGTTACAGGTATAGTTTCTGTTGTGACAGAACAAGCTTGGATACTAAATTATGTAGCAGGCAGCGGGGCTCCGGGCTTTGTTAGAGACATAGGTTCACAGTTTCCAGGTACCACCTATATTATGAAGGCTATATCAACAGGGACTGACGCAATTGCTGCGAACTTGGTTAATTATGCTCTATATCCTTCGGTAGATGTAGAGTTTTACAAGGGATTTATCGGCTTTGAGGAGCCTCTCTACACGGAAGCTTTAGGATTTATTTTGCTGAGGTCCATTTTAGTTGCGCTTGTCTATATCTGCGTGTTCTCTTTTATAGCGTGGTACGCATTTAAACGCGCTGAAATAAAAGAGTAAACCCAACAACGCCGCAAGAAAACACGACAATTAGGCAAAACATTATTCTGAAGCCCGCCAACATGAGGACGAAGTGAGTATCAATGATCAATCTTCAAATTCAAAAGATTGAGGGCTTATGGTGCGGCGTTGCTTTAGAAAGCAAAAGAATTTTTGCAACCACATTCGCCTTCAACGAAAAAGACGCTTTAAAATCCCTACTCAAAGAGCTACCTTACAACACTATTTTTCAGGCCGCCCAAAAGAAAAACGCGCTTGCAGAAGAAGTATTGAGGACGATAAGAGCAATTTTTTATGGCGAAGATGTTTCTTTTAGTTTCCAATTCGCCATGACCCGCTTATCCGACTATGCTAAGAGAGTTCTTGAGCTGACTTCCCTGATTCCCACAGGCTACGTAACAACTTATGGCGTCTTAGCCAAAGCTGCCGGTGGAAGCCCAAGGTCAGTTGGGGGAGTGATGGCAACTAACCCCTTCGCGCCTTTGGTTCCTTGTCATCGAGTTGTAGCTGCAGATATGACTTTAGGCGGCTACGGCGGCGGCTTGAAGACCAAGTGGGGCATTTTGCAAAGAGAAAACCGAAAATATGAAACGGTAGTAAAGGCTGAAATCAATACTAAAACGCTGAAATTGTTTCCAGTCGACAGGCTTAAACCTAGCAAATACTAGCCTACGCAGTAGAAATATCCCCCGTACAACTCTCTCTTTTTGCGTGTACTCAAAAAACGGTTTTATATTAGGGCGACTATGAAGTTCAGGATTAAAAATGCATGTGAAGGCTGTGCTTTTCGACCTCGGTGGGACTCTTATAAGAACGGCCGCTATTCCCGAAATCTATATGAGAATTCTTGACTGCTTTGGAGTGAAAGTTTCATCTAATGAGATTCTTGAGGCTCATAAGGCTAATGAAAAGGAGTTTGACATTGCACAAGGTCAACTCGATTTAGGACAAGATTTTTGGATCGCGTGGAATCTCAGAGTTCTGGAAAGCATAGGTATAAGAGAAAATCGAGAGTTTTTGGCTAAGAAAATTGATGAGTTATGGTGGGAGCATGCGGATTTGCAGACCTACCCGGACGTTAAATCAACATTGGTTCAGTTGAAGGCTAACGGTGTAAAGTTAGGGATAGTCACTAATGGGTTCAAGAGAGATTTTAAACAAATTCTGGATAGGTTGAAATTAACGAGTTTTTTCGACGTTACTGTTGGTATAGATTCGTGTAACAAGGCAAAGCCAGATAAGGAGATTTTTCTTTACGCTCTTGACCAGCTTGGCGTTCGCTCTAATGAAGCATTATTCATAGGCGATTCTGTGAAATATGACTATGAGGGTGCGAAAAGAGCGGGCTTGAAGCCTTTTGTTATCGACCGAGAAGGAAAAGCTCCAAGCCAATGTGATAAAATGAGAAGTCTAACTGAAGTATTATCTTTCGTTAAGATCGTGGATGAATGAGATGAAGTTTTGTGATAATTATTGTTTTCACATGAAGAATAGCTTAAGGATTTTAAAACACTACAACAACCACGATGTGACGCTATTCGGAAAACGAAGAAAGCGAAGGCATACTTAATGTTGGAAACTAAATATTAACAAATATTAGTTACTGAAGTGGAGATATCTCCCGAAGTAGGACCCTAAAATGTCTGATATCCTACATCTGGCTTCCACTTTATACCATGTACTTCGCAGTTTATAAGATTCTATGGAAAATAGTTCTAGACTTCGTTAGAGTTCTCTTGTTTGATCAAGACTTGCATGCACGCATGATTTATATGATTACGCAATAATTGCTGTAAATAAAGGGAAAAATGCGTTGAACATATTTCTATTAATTGCTGTATCCATAGCAGGATTTTTCTTGCTTCTCTATATCGGGGTATTACTGTATAAGAGCTATTTGAGAAATTCGACTAGAATAAAGACATCTAATGGCATAAGCTCATTGGAGGAGATTACACTTGGTGATTTAAAACAATGGATATTCATCAGAGGTACAGATCAAAATAATCCAGTTTTGGTATTTTTGCATGGTGGTCCTGGTGCGCCTTTGCTGGGGATGTCAAGCTCACGTAAATATGATACCGAGTTAATTAAGCATTTTACGGTAGTTCATTGGGATCAACGAGGGGCTGGCAAATCATTTTATAGTGATATTCCAGTTGATTCAATGACTTTAGATAGACTTGCTGAGGATTGTAATGAGTTAATTGATTATTTACGAGACAGATTTCACACTCAAAAAGTCTTTATTGTTGCGCATTCAGGGGGAACGGTAATAGGAATTAAAACTGCATACAATTATCCCGAGAAGATACATGCTTACGTTGGTGTAGCTCAAGTTGTAAACGAATATGAACAACAAAAAGTATCATACGATTTCTTAGTCGAAGAAGCTGAAAAATCTGGAGATGTAGGCAGACAAAATGCAATAAAAGCAATAGGCCCACCACCTTATGAATCACCAAAAAAGTTCCTAAAAATGGCTGGGTATGTTGGCAAATATGGAGGGTTCATGCATAGTAAGTCTATGAAGGATCTGATAATTTTAACATTTAACTTTTTGACTTCACCCGAATATTCATTATCAGAAGGAATTAGAACATTCAGAAACAAAGGATTTGATTTTACTATTAATGCAATGTGGGAGGAATTGAAAAATGTCAATCTTACAAAAGAAATACAATCTATTAAAGTTCCCATATACTTCTTTGAAGGTAAATACGATGTGACTACTCCCACAGTTGTTGTTGAGAAATTTTATGACAACTTAGATGCCGAAAAAGGTAAAAAGCTATTCATTTTTGAAAATTCAGGGCATATGCCAATGATAGAAGAAAAAGAGAGATACGAGGAATTATTGATAAATGTTGTTTTGAAAGATAGCCTGAATAAATAATGAACCGCATGCATGAAAAAGATGAGCTGCTAACCTTCCTGTTTAGACCCATTGCCATGCATACCAAATAGTTAGCACATTCCATCCAAGTCCTACAATTATCAAGAATTTGTCATAAGTTCCAGGGTAACCAGGTAATCCAACGATGTTGAAAATGAACAAACCTACGGGTACGATGATGTTTAACCAACGAATTAAAGGATAGGTTAATGTTAGAGACAAGAAAAGCATAACACTCGGAATCAACATTATTATTGCCATTAACAATAACATACTTTGAGTCAATGTTATTCCTCCCACTTGTCCTGGTGTGAAGTCACCTGCAAATATTCGCATCACATCCCCCAAAAGATAAACTAACATAAGAGCTACCCATAATCCTGCAAGGATTATTCTCACATCTTCCATAATTCAATCACCGCTTTCATTGTCACATATCTGCACTTGCTTTTATCACTTGTGAAAGAAACCTCCAAAGGCAGCAGAAACATATCGAATTTAGCTTTTCGTAAGCCTAAATCCATTCTTTTTTTCTGGGTTGACTACAAGTCATATTTTCACTGAGTGAGATGTCCCACCGCATTCTTCCCTTTTTTCGTTGCTGGCATTAAGGTAATTTCTTATAACTCCAAGAGAAAGTTGCGTTTCTTTTCAATCTCACACGATTAAGCTTTGAATCATTTCTTGATATTGAAGTTCCGCCTGTTGTTACAAGTCGATTTCCGCGGGGAATTGGCGTTACCAGATGAGCTCTAAAATCAAAATCCTTTGACCAATTCTTTTTTTCAACAAAACCTTCTAGAGCCTCCAGCTTTTCCCGTGCTTTTTCGAATTGCTTAGGCTTTTCTGTTTTCCTGCGAATTTTCAACATTCCTTTGAGCACACGTGTCTTTGCAAGTAAGACTTCCTCTTTTTCACTTAGTAACTTCAATTCTTTTGTGAGTTCTTTTCTTCTGTTTTGGAGGCTCTTCAATTCTACTTTCATGATTTTCTAATCACTAATTGAAATAGAGACTAGAAGTAAATAAGACAATTATGAAAGGATAATCAATATCAAGCCTAACTGTTTGTCATTGATGGATTCAAACTCCAGATCAGTGGAGATATCTCCCGATATGAGACTCTAAATGTCTGTTGTCTTCCAGATTATAGATG
>JAOUKM010000050.1 GCA_029882535.1 Candidatus Bathyarchaeota archaeon | reverse complement strand
AATCAACCAAGACCACGTTCCCTGAGTTACTTGTTCACAACTTCTCTCTCTTGTTTGTATGAGTTGGCAGAATGCGCGCGCCTATTTCAGTTTGGCAGGATAACACCTTCAAAACAAAGTCTTCAAGCCTATAAGAATTTTGTGTGAAAGAGCATATTAGAGTCAGGTAAATAGCAGTTATATTCCGTTGCATCAGCATAGCGCACCCTATTCAAGGTCTTTCAGCTATGAATGCTATCTTGACGTTGGTTTTGTATGAAGCGATTTTATTGTTCTCAACCTTTGCTGTCGAGCCGACGACATCTATTCCAACGATGTTTCTTATCGTTTTCGCCGCTTCCTTCAAAGCATTTTCTGCAGCGTCTTGCCATCCACTTGTAGAATATCCAACAAGTTCTATGATTTTCACCACTGCCACATGTTCACCTCCTCACTGTCTGTGGTTCTCTGTCGATTTATAACGTATTCGATGTTTTCTGAATATCTGGCGAGCTCTCAGCGCGCACGCTCAAAAGTCAGTTAACTTGCTTGCTCATCTCTAATCCTCAACGTTTTTCACAAATCAAATCAAAGGCTATACTCGTAGCGGTCTCGATATATTTCCTGCATCTTGTTTGCCACATCTTCTCCTACTTCGCTTTAATATTCCCTATGGAAAAACTTGCGTCGCCATGTAACCCACTCGTGCAATTGGTTGCAATTAGTGACCGGTCTCTCATGAAGCCCATTAAGACAGGGCAACTGTGCGTGAGACATCATCACTCTTGTCTTGCGGTGAAATTTTAGCCCAACCAACCAACCAACTTGGTTTAGGTTTGGGGTTAAATTTTAATCCAACCAACCAACCAACTTAAAATTTAACCCCCAAAAGCGGATTTGTGGAAGAAATCACGAACACTTGTGAATAGGAACCACTCCTAGAGAAATAACTTTGAAAAAAGGTGGAGTTTGCTGGATTTAAGCGGTTGATGTCACCACTGGTCCCGTGTCCAAATCCCCGCGACCCCACCACGTGTAACAGTGGACTTGGGCACAGGCTGCTTTAGCTAAAGTTGGCAGTTCCCAAGCTTTCTATCTTTATTGGATTAATACCTGATTGAAATTAGGACTCTAAACGCTCTTTTAAGTAGGCCCCAATGAACATTGCAAAAATTCCGAGTAAAACTGGTAAGTTGCCTGTGCCTAGGCTTGCTACTGCAGAACCTGGACATTGACCTGAAATTCCCCAACCGATTCCAAATATGACTGCACCGATTATAGTTTTCCATGACAGAATCCCGCGTCTTGGTTTGAATTCACCACCAAGTACTGGCTTTTTTTGATATTTTGCTAATACGTTTATTGCAAAGGCTGTTACTAATGCTGCTCCGCCTAAGACGAATATTAGCCCCAAATCTTCTAATTTTAGGAAACTTAGGACAATTTCTTGTTTGGTCATTCCACTATATGATAGACCGAACCCAAACAGTATCCCGCCAATTAGTACGATTATGTTTCTTTTGTTCATGGTGAAACGCCCAATATATTAACAATGCTCGCCGTTACGATGCCAACGCCCATGAAAACGATAACAGAATATAGAGATGTTTTAGAAAGTGATGCTAATCCACTTATTCCATGACCTGAAGTGCATCCGCTGGATAGTCTTGTTCCAAATCCTACTAATAATCCGCCCAGAATTAACCGCCATAATTGAACTGAGGTTGTCCAAAATCCTGTCGGTGAAAGTGTAAGAGTGTGAATAAATGCTCCGATGACTAGACCTGTAGCTAACGTTAATCTCCAGCCTCTTTGTTTTATATTTGAGTCTTTCTGGAAATTTTTTCTTTTAGAGAACCAAGATAATGTGGTTGTAAAAAAGCTGCTTTGAGTTGCATGTAGCCCTGTTACTAGGTATATTAAAGATACTCCAATTCCAACTATTAGTCCGCCCAGTAAATATGGTTCAATTCCAAGAGGAAACATGAATACCTTTGATGTTCAGTTTTTGATTTAAGGTTTTTCCAACACTTTGTTTTATGATTTAGTTAATTTGAACCCGGCTTTGACCCATGCTTCTATTCCGCCTAAACAGTTATAGACGTTGTCAAATCCTGCTCTGAGCAAAATACTTGTTCCAAAACTGGACCGGTTCCCTGTTTTACACATAACGACTATCGGTTTATCCTTAGAAATTTCATCTGTCTGTTTCGGAAGGTGTCCAAGATAAATGCGCATTGCTCCTTTGATGTGTCCATCATTCCATTCTTTTTCACGACGAACATCTAAGATTGTGATTTCTTGGTTTGCCTCAATCATTTTTCTTAGTTCATGAACCGATAGTAATCCGTTTTTTGCAATAGGTAAACCTTGCTTATACCAAGCTTCTAGGCCACCTTCCAAGTATCCTGCAATTTTATCTAAACCAAGCCTAAACAAATTATCTGCTGCAAAATCCAATGCATGTAAATCTTCAACAACTAGCAAAATTGGTTTGTTATAATCTGCAACCCAGCCTACATTTAGTAACCTTTTGGGGGTCAGACTAAAGGAGTCTTTTATATGGGCTGCTCCAAAAGCTGCGGGAGTTCTTGTATCGATAATGTAAGAGTTTTCAGCAGTTTTCTTAAATTCTGAAGGAGTTAGAGGATGCGGAGTAGGTATTTCACCTAATATTGGGGGACCATTAAGATTGTAAGCTTCCATTTGCATGAAATATGGTGGAGTTTGGTGCTGTTCACTTGTTTTTTGTTTGATAAAAGCTTCTTTGGTTAGGTTCAACATTGGGTTTGTTTTCTTTTCGATTCCAATTGTGCTTATTTCTCTTTCTCTTATTTTGCCGCCGCATACTGACCCAGAACCATGAGCTGGGCACACTATTACTCCATCACCTAAGGATAAAAGTTTGTCATTTATGCTGTCATACAATCTTTCCGACATAGTAGGGGTCATTTTTTCTCCAAGAAAATCGGTTCTACCTACATCTCCTACGAAAAGTGTATCTCCAGTGAAGACAATTACAGGTTCTTCTCCACTTTCTAGGTCGTATAAAACATAACTTGTGCTATCTGGTGAATGGCCTGGAGTGTGCAATGCTTTAATTTTCAGTGTTCCCACATTGATTTCTTGGTTGTCTTTGATGATTTTGCCGAATCCCCAAGGCAGCCCGGGGCCGTGAAATATTGTAGCTCCTGTGAGCTTTTCTAGTTCTAAGGACCCGGTAACGTAATCTTCGTTTCTATGGGTTTCAAAAATATAGTTTATTTTTGCTCCCCAGTTCTTAGCAATTTGTTGATAGATTTTGCAGTCTCGTCTGGGGTCGATTACTGCTGCCTCATTGTTGTTTCCTATGATGTATGAAAGGTGTGAAACTATCTCTGATTTTACTGTTTGAATTAACATTGTAACGACCCTTTTTGTATTCAATTATAGTTTTACTTAAGATTTTTCAGTTGCTTGTTAAACTGTATTTTTTCTATGGAACTGGAAATGTGTAAACTATGGCAAGGACTATTAACAATGCGGGTATTGCAGCTAAAATTCCTGTTTTAATAAGCCTGTTTCTAGGAATAATTCCTGTTGAGTAGATTAGGGCCGTAGAGGGTACTCCTACTGGCGTTATGAATGCTATGGTTGCTGTTAGAGCTACTGCCATTACAAAAGGAACTGGTGTCATTTCTAAAATGTTTGCAGTTTCAATTGCTATAGGTATTAAAATTGCGGCGGTTGCGCTGTTTGAAATAAAATTCGTTAAGAGAAGCGAAATCAGGCTTAAAACGGCTATTATTACTATTATGGGAGATGAACCGTGCATAGATGCTATGGCACTGCTTATGCCGCTGGCTGCACCAGATTCAATCATTGCTTCGCCCAATAGAATTCCGCCTCCTACTAGAAATATTAATTCCCATTGGATTGATTGTAAATCTTTGAGGTCAAGTAGGTTTAGGCCGAACATTATTAGAACCGCAGTTACAGAAACTATGGCTACATTAGATACTGAAGTTGGCAATCCGAGCCAGCCTTCAAACTGGCTTCCCATGAACCAGAATAGTATTGTTCCCAAAAAAATTAGAAGTATTTTTTTCTGTGTGGTGGTTAGTTTTTCCATTTGTTTTTTTTGTTCAATTATTGCATCTAGGTTTAGTGTTATTTTTGGAGAGGGGTACAACTTTTTCAATAACAAAAAGGATGTTGCTAATATTAACAGAGAAACGGGTAAGCCGTAGTATGCCCATTCAATGAACCCAAAAGGAATTGTTTCTCCCAGTAATGCTCCAGCTATCATTGCAGGGGTGCTTCCTGTGAGCATGGCAGTGCCACCGATTGATGTGCTTATAGAGACTCCTAATAGCATCTTGCGTTTAAGATTAACAAGTTCTTCAGGCATTGCTGTCAGTATTGAGAGAATAACAGGTAAAATTACTGCTATTGCTACAGTGTTTGACATCCACATGCTTAGGAAGGCAGTGGCAGCTATAACTAGCAAAATTAGTCTATCTATTTTGCCTTTGGAGTAAGTTAGTAGGTTGTATCCAATCCATTTATCTAATCCATGTTTTTTTATTGATTGACCCAAAACAAGACCTCCAATCATAAGGAATATAATTGAGTTTGAAAAAGGAGCAAAGGCTTCTTTTGGATTAAATACTCCTAACAAAGTTAGCATTACAGGTATTGTAAGCCCAGTTATTGGTAAAGGAAATACTTCGAGCATCCAACAGCCTGCAGCAAAAACAAAAGTGGTTAAGGTTCTTCTTACAATCTCTGGCTGATTAAAAGTTATAAAATAGACCAGAAATGCGATAATTAGAACAAAAAACAAGTTTTTTCTTGAGTACAAAAATTTGGTAAGTTTTGGTGGAACTTCGAATGCAGTCCATTTAATTGGTTTACAAAAGTAGCATTCTTTCTTCTCTTCAGAATCTGCCTTTTGACTGGTTTTTTCGAGGTCTCCCATCCCTCATAATCTCCTTGGGAAGCAGAACTTGTATGATAAACGATAGAATTTAACTCTTAAGTGTCCTAAGACTTTCTGGTATTACTCGACCCTAAATGTTAAGTTACTATTTTAACCGACAACTCATTAAACTGTGCGCGCGCGCATTTCGAGAATTATGGAAGTCGATTCATCTGGTTGGCAGACGATGACTTCGGAGTAGGCAAAAGGGCTAGTGAACTAGCCAAAGAAATTATCCAGAAAGGGCTTTCTGAAGATTTGATGTGGTTTACCCAAGTAAGATGCGATGATATAATCAAACATCAAGACGCTCTACCTAAATTGCGGAAGTCAGGTCTCCGTTGGATCCTTCTAGGAGTTGAAAACTCAATCCAATCAACGCTTGAAACCTTCAGGAAGAATATTACTCCTGAAGACGCTAAGAAAGCGGTTAAGCTCTTAAAAAAGAATGACATCTTCGCCCAAGCGATGTTCATAATAGGTGAACGCAAAGATACAGCGGAATCAATCGCAGAATCAAGAAAGTTCATTGACGAATTGGATTCAGATTTTGTCATTTTCGCTATTCTTACGCCATTTCCTGGAACTGAGCTTTTCGAGGAGGCAAAAAAGAATGGGTGGATAGAAGACTCTAATTGGGCCAACTACGATATGGTACATTCAATAATGCCAACGGAAACCCTGTCAAGGAAAGAGGTGCAGGAAGAACTCTACAAATGTTATAGAAGCTTTTATGGTTCATGGAAAAGAAGACTTCAAGGATCATTTTCTAGAAACGAATTGAAAAGAAGAGTTTACTGGCACATGCTGAGTCGAGGTATACTTAAACAACTTAGAGGCCTTTTCTAGTACATATGACAATTTGCGCGCGCTGGGTTCATGCAAGGGGTAATTTTTTGTCCCCTTTTTTACCCCTCGTATTTTTGTTATGAGGGGTAAGTTTTTCTATACTTTTTACCCCTCGTATTATTAGCTTTAGTTTGTTATGAGGGGTAATTTTTCTTTGAGTTTTTACCCCTCACATATTATTCTCTATGGTACCATCCTGTACCTTCCTATACCATCATGGTACCCTTCCTTAATTGGGGGTAAAAAATGGTAATTAACCTTCCATTAACCGTCGTCCGTCGTTGGTCCGTCCGTTGTTTGTTGTTGTTGTTGTTGGGTTAAAATTTAATCCAACCAACCAACGGAGACGTTAATGGACGGCGGTTATGGACTTCCAAACAACTGAATGACCAATTTAGGATACACCCTAATGGTACAGGAAGGATATTACTGGAATAGGAAAAGGATAGGATAATTAGTTAGTAGTGCGACGGGTAAAATTCACTCAAAAACTACCCCTCATAATGAACTCAATATCCAACGCACATACGGCATAGTTAATGTTTATTTTTCTTCTTTTTTCTTTCTAATGATTTTAAGAACTACACCACTAGAAGTTGGGTCGGGGCAACGGACAAATTCTGTTGTAGTGCCATCAGGGTCAATTTCTTTTTCATAAGGAGTGCCTTCATATTTCCAAGGAAGCGTACCGCCATATCGGAGAACACGAATCATGCTGCTAACGCTATCCAGTAACCAAGGACACATAATTCCTCTATCTTCCGGATACTTCAGTTTATCACCTGCTTTGTGATACCCACAGCCCCCGCTTTCATAAATTTCAAGCTCGATTGTGTATCCCATTATGACTTTCCGTTGATATCCCATATTGTCACCAAAGCAAATTTTAAATTACTACATTGTTGCATCTATTTATCCATTTAGGTTTGGATTTTGGGTTAAAATTCGACCCATCAACCAACCAACCAATTGACTAAGCTGACGCTGATTGTCAAATGCATTCTTCGGCGTCAGCGTAAGGTGACGAATGCAACATACCGCCCTGACCTGACAAAAAGCAGAGTGATTTAGGTCAGGACAGGAAAGGTTCAGCTGGAAATGGACTGGCATCTAATAGGCAGGAATCAGGACTTCTTACCATATCAGATGGACATTCAAAAAGATAGAACTCAATGGGGTAGAATCGAGAAAAAATTATACCCCTTCTGACTGGTTCTTTGATTATTTGTTCTTCAGAATATCTAATGTCACAAGAAAGAGAAAAGGAAGAATTGCAGTTGCCAAAACAAAAATAAAGAAAGGGTGTTCGCAATTTTTCCCTTGGCTTTTTCATATGACGGTTATTCTTAGGTTTTCTTGGGCTTCCTAAGTATTGAACCCACATACAGCCCGATGAAACCAAGCACCAAAGCAAAGACAACATACTCCGCTACAATCATTTCCATCAGAAATGGCGAAT
>JAOUKM010000049.1 GCA_029882535.1 Candidatus Bathyarchaeota archaeon | reverse complement strand
GAGTAGCTGAAGGCTCCGAGGGCGAAGATGGCACTTAGGAAGAGAAATAGTTTCAGTTGGGTCTCCCAGAAAACTCGCTCCAATTCTTAGAGCAATTTAAATATGTTAACCATCAAATTGTCTGCATGTCCTGTGTGCACATGGAGGACATTAGTCTAGAAATGACAGTTACTGAAGAAGAACCCGAACCCTTAACCGAATCCACGACCCCTAAAAAGCAGTATGAATGCTTAGAAGACCTCCCAGGCGTAGGACCCGCCACAAGCAAAAAACTACAAGAAATGGGCTTCCACACCATCGAATCCCTCGCTACCGCCACCGCCCGCGAACTCGCACCTGCAGGCATCAGCGAGAAAAAAGCCCTAGAAGTCATCCGCCACGCCCGCGGAACCATTGATCTAGCCTTCGTCCGCGCCGACGAACTCCTCAAACAACGCCAAAAAATCCATCGCCTCACAACAGGCAGCACAATCATAGACAACCTCCTAGGCGGCGGACTCGAAACCCAAACAATCACCGAATTCTACGGACAATACGGAAGCGGCAAAAGCCAAGTATGCCACCAACTCTGCGTCAATGTCCAACTCCCACTCGAACAAGGCGGACTGGACGCCGCAGCACTCTACATAGACACCGAGAACACATTCCGCACCGAACGCATAGTATCAATGGCAAAACACCTCAACCTAAACCCAGAAGGGGCAGCACGAAATATAATCGTCGCCGACGCCTACACCAGCGACCACCAAGTCTTCCTCCTCGAAAACGCCGACAAAATAATAAAAGATAACAACATCCGCCTCATCATCATCGACTCTCTCACCGCTCACTTCCGAAGCGAATACGTAGGAAGAGAAACCCTTGCCATCCGCCAACAAAGACTAAACAAACACATGCACAAACTAATCCGCCTAGCCCGCGCCTTCAACGCCGCTGCAGTAGTCACAAACCAAGTCATGTCAAAACCCGATGTCTTCTTCGGCGACGCCGTCCACCCAATAGGAGGACACATAGTAGCCCACACAAGCCACACACGCGTCTACCTCCGCAAATCCGCTCGAGGACCCATACGCATCGCCCGCCTCGTCAGCAGCCCATACCTCCCCGACGGCGAAGGCATCTTCAAAATAACCCAAAACGGCGTAGAAGAAGTAGACCCAGACGAACAAACAAGGAAACGATAAAGCATGACCTTCCCCCAAGCCCTCGCTACACGCTACTTCCAACTCATCAACAACCACCAACTCACAGAAGCCCAAAGACAACTACAACGAATAAAACAACAAACCCCAAAAACACAATGGGATCACGGATACTACAAAGCCCTCCAAGGCATGCTCCTCACCCGAAAAACAAACGGCAACCAACACGCCTTCCTTCAAAACATTAATCCAAACAGCAAAACAGCAGTAGAACAATACAAAAACGAATTCTCGAAACACATCAAAAGCAGATTCCACGACGACTTCGACCGAGGCTTCTTCTCCGCATGGACAGACTACACACAACTGCTGATCAAAACGATAGAAGAGTCAAAGCCAAAAGCGGATCCTGAAGGACAGACAAGCATCGCCCAGTACGCAGAGTCTACCCAGAAACAGGGGTAACGTTAAAAACCACGTTTAAGTTTTGCAGCCAGTCTAATGTTAATTCTTGGCTTTGGTTAGTGTTTCCTAGCTCGAAAGTGTAAGCTCCCGGTGGCAACAGAGCCATCCTAAGAGTTCCGGACGTGGTGGTTTTGTTTTGAACGAGTTGGCCTGTACTGCCCCGTGCAGTTACCCAGAATTCTTGGCCTTCAGCTAAGTTTCCTGTGTCGTTGATGTATATGTTGACTGACGCTGATGGCATAAGCATGGTAACGATTAGAGTCCATGAGACGATCCAAGCGAAGAAGTAAATTCCGATTCCTTGTGTTATTATTTTTTGTTGTTTCTCAACTCTTGCGAAGAACTTGGATTTAATGACGTAGTAGGTAGCGAGGTAGAAAAGTATTGCAAAGGATATTCCTGTTAGCAACGTGTATATGCTAATGAGGTCAGAGGATACTGAGAAGTATATGTAAACCGTGCATAAAACTCCGATAACCAGTCCTAAAGCAGCGCGAGTCCAGTAAATTGTGGTTAGTGGTTTCATGAAACTTCAGCTCAAATCAGTTTTGCTTTTTCTTATACATTCAACGACTTCTAATTTAAGGTTTTGACTAATAACGAGAACAGTAGAGATGTCTTCTGCATTTCCTCTCTTTTTTCTTGGCTGCTGAAGAGTGACTTTATCTATATAATCAAATGTTAAACTAAGACAAATTCAGTTTTAAGCGACTTCAATGAAATCATGGACTTGGTTTTTTGAAGACCTTTTTCTTTGGATATCACGTCTCTTAAGAAATTATAGTACTCATCTTGACCTTTTGTTCGAACTTTTACAATTAACTCCCAATCTCCAGCGACAAGATCTACACTCTCAACCTCCTCATGTTTAGTCAAATTCCTTGCAATTCTTTCGGGAGTAAGATATTCACTAGGTGACAAAGCGACGAGAATATATACACAAAACCCTTCATCGATTTTCTTGTAATCAAAAACGGCTCTGTAAGTTTTTATCGTCCCTTCATTTTCTAGCTTCTTTATGTTGTAGTGTATAGTTGCGGAAGGTTCATTAATTGTTTTAGCTATTCTCGCAATTTGTGGAGTACAATAGCCTTCTTTAAACAGTTTAACCAATTTAGGCTTTATGTTTTTCATGTTATTGAATGACGTTCGATTTTATAAAAATTTTTTGTACTGTATTTGAATGTTATTCAGATAGATAATTATTGACGATAGCTGTTATTTATATTGTGGTGAAAGTAATGAAAGGATTGCACTTTAAAAAAGCTGGCTCAATCAGAAAGACCATTCAAACTCGATTAACCTTACCCCTAAAGAGAGCATTCAAACCATTTGATTCTGAACTGTTCTTTGACCTCAAAGCTACTAAGAAAACTATAGCTGATACTATTCCTACTTATGATGGTGGACGAAGATGCGTGCATGCAATGGAAGCGCAGAAAAATTTTGCTATTAAACTAATCTATAAGCAACAACGTTATTGCTAATAGTTACGAGTGGGGATATCTCCGGATTACCCGTTTTTCTGTCGATTTTCCCGTTGAAGAATCATTAAACAATTAGAACAACTCTCCTTCAATAATCAAGTCTTCTTCAAGCTCTACATCAAAGTCTTCGCTTTCGTTATAGACAGAAGAAATATCGGGTTTCTCTGGATTGAGAAAAGATTTGAGTTTTGCCATGGATAATAATCATCTTCGGTGTGTTGATCGTCGATTGTGCTTTGCACGGCTTTACCCGCAGACAGTAATTATCCCTCTTTTTCTGTTTTTGTAGGGTACCTACAACCTTTTAGCGAAGTACATTAATGCGCGCAGAAGTTAAATAGCCCGTGCATAAAATTTCAACCTCAGTTTCGTTCTTAAGGTGTTCAAATGACGAAGAAAAAAAGGCTGACCCGTGACATCATAATTCAAACCCTTGTCGATGCCCTAGAACTACTCGATTATACCCACGCTTTTTGGGAAGGAGGTGCCGCAGCATTCGACCGGATCGATGAATGGTCTGATATTGATCTCTATCTGGTCGTGGACAACAAGAAAGTGAATGAGACGTTCTTCACAGTCGAAAAAGCCTTGAAATCGTTGTCCTCTATCACGCAGAAGTATGAGGTGTCACATCCACCGTCGTCAGGTCTCTTTCAGGCCTTCTACAAATTGGATGACGCAAGCAAGTATCTTATAATCGACCTTGCTGTCTTGAAGCTCAGCAGTCCGGACAAGTTCCTAGAACCTGAGATCCATGGTAATGTTGTGTTCTACTTCAACAAATCCAATAAGGTCAAGCCTCCTTCATTGAACAAGAACGTGCTCGCCAAGAAATTGCAGAAAAGGTTGAAAAGATTGCAAGCAAGATTCGATATGTTCAGCAATTTCGTACAGAAGGAGATCAACAGAGGCAATCAAATCGAAGCCATCGATCTCTATCATGGTCTGACTCTCGCAACATTGGTTGAAGCGTTACGCGTTAAGTATAACCCTGTTCATCATAGCTTCAAGACGCGCTACATACATTATGAACTTCCATCCGAGACGATTAAGAGACTCGAGCATCTCTACTTCGTCAGAGATGAGAAGGATCTGCAAGAGAAATATCATAAAGCAATTAGGTGGTTCCACGAGATAATGTCAGAGATCGATCAAAAGGAGATAGAAAGGCGGATAAGAACGTCAAAAGGTCTCGCGAGTACGTAAATTTGATTGCCTAATTTATAATTTCCAATTAAAAGAAATCCCAGAAATTTTTGTTTTTCCAACTATTTTGGAAATAGAAACTTAGTTTGCGGAATGTGCACAACGATTATGGCAGAAAGTGTAAACTTCCTTATAAATCCTTAAAGCGCTCTACTATTATTTTGTTTCAAAAAGAGAGAAGAACAGTGAAAAAAACGCTAACAAGCTTCGACATAGCTGCCGTTGTCTTAGAGCTTAAAGAGCAGCTTAAAGGCGCTCGCATACAAAACATTTACCAAATCAAAGGAAAAACAGTGATTCTGAAACTTCATCAAGCTAACCAGCCAGCCTTAAACCTTCTAATTGAAGCAGGCAAATGTTTACACTTAACCTCTTATATTCTGGAAAAGCCTCAAAGACCGCCTGCCTTCTGTATGGCTCTCCGCAAACATCTCAGAAACGGCACAATCACTGAAGTTAGCCAGCACGAGTTTGAACGCATTGTAGTCATCAAAACCAAAACGAAAGAGGGAGACTCTAAGCTGGTTTTAGAGTTGTTTGCCGACGGCAATGTAATACTCGTTGACGCTCAAGAGGTTATCCAACAGGCTCTCATGTTTAAGAGGATGCGTGACCGAAACATTTTACGAAGAGAACCTTTTCAACAGGCGCCTTCTAGCGGAAAAAATCCTCTACACCTCAAGCCGTCGGATTTGCTTAAACTAACAAAGTTCGATGGTTTAGAGGTGGTTAAGGCACTTACAAAGTTTTTGAGCATCGGTGGCATGTACGCTGAAGAGATTCTTCTCCGTGCACAAGTGGATAAAAACAAGAGATGTGAATCGCTGAAAAATAGTGATTTTAATAAAATCTTCACAGCCCTTAGCGAGATTGTTTCTCAGCTTGAAACTGGAAAGTTTAAACCTTGTATAGTAATGGATAGAAGAGGAAAATGGATTGACGTAGTTCCCATCCCATTAAGGAAATATGATGAGTTAAAGTGCAAGAAGTTTAGAAGCTTCAATGAAGCCTTAGACGAGTATTACGCAAAAACCTTTGTCGAGCGAAAAGCTACAGCAGTGTCAGGGAATGCTGAGCAGGAGATAGCTAGACAGCAGAGAATCCTCAACGGGCAACAAGCGTCTTTGGAAAAGGCGAGACAAGAAGCTGCACGAGTGAGAATAGTTGGAGACAAAATTTACACTCATTTCCATCTGCTACAAACGTTTTTGCTGAGAATTATGGATGAAAAGAGAAGCGGAAAGACATGGCAGGCGATTGTTTCTGAGGTTAAAGACAAGAAAAAAAAAGGAAAAGCACCATCAGTTTATTTTGAATCTTTAGATACGAAGAGGCTGGTTCTAAACTTGTCGATTGAAGGCTTGGCTTTTTCTCTCAAGCTTCGTGACTCGGTTCAAAAAAACGCGGCAACTTACTATAATCGAGCTAAAAAAGCAGAGAAGAAAGTGAAAGGCGCCGAAAAGGCGATGGAAGAAACGTTAAGTCGCATTGAAGAACTGAGACAGCAGAAAGAAGTTGTGGTTGAGGAAGCTAGTAAGCCGATTGTTAAGAGAAGGAAGAAGGCTTGGCATGAGAAGTTTAGATGGTTCTACACCTCAGAAAACTTACTAGTGGTCGGCGGAAAAGACGCTGTTACAAACGAAATTCTAATAAAAAAACACACAGACTCCCACGACTTGGTTTTCCACGCTGACATTGCAGGCGCCCCCTTTGTGATAATAAAGACAGAAGGAAAAGCGCCTTCCCAACAGTCAATAAGCGAAGCAGCCCAGCTAGCGGCTTCACATTCACGAGCTTGGAAAGCCAAGTTCAGCGCAATCGACGTTTACTGGGTGCATCCAGAACAGGTGAGCAAAACTCCTCCCTCTGGAGAATACCTTCAGAGAGGAGCTTTCATGATACGTGGCAAGAAAAATTATGTCAGAAAAACTCCGGTGCGGCTTGCCATGGGAGTTGACGTTAAAGCAACACCGCCCACAGTGATGGGTGGACCGAAAGAAGCTGTGAGGAGTAGAACTGACACTTATGTGGAGATAGTTCCTGGAGAGCTTTCGAGTAGTAAGCTGGCGAACAAGATACGACAAGTGCTGAAGAAGAAAGTTTCCAAAAACCTCCAAGAAAAGGTCTCTAAGATTCCCATCGAAGAAATACAAGCATTCATCCCCTTTGGAAAAGGAAGAATAAGTAACCACTGAAAAATCGGAAGAAACTGCAAAAAGACACATATGTGAGGTTTGTGCTTTGCTATCTATGCACGAGAATGGTTTCGCTTAACTCTCCGCTTTCCAAAGCGTATATTGCTTGGCAACACTAATAAACCAACACGAATAGCTGCTTTGGTTGCAGGTGTCATTTTTGGCGTCACAGGTCGCTATAGTTGAGTTAAACGGAGATGCCCAAGAATCCTTTAACCACGCGCTCAAGCTTATCGGAAAAATGGACGATTTAAACACGACGGAAAGATCTGTCGTTGTCAAGGTAGGAGTCTTTAACCACAAAAGTCCCAGAATAAATTATCCCACGATCAGCGTGGTCAGTGCAATCGTTAATAGCTTCAATAAAGCACCACAGATCTATCTAGTCGAGTCGGACAACTACAAAGGAACAGGTTCGGAACGACTTCAAATCTGGAAGGAACTCTTCACTGAACGAGTTGTTCCCTTCAACCTCTCCGATGACATGGACATGAAAGAAGTGGAGGTTGCTAACGAAAAAATGAGGCTTTCGCACATACTTTTCAAACCTAACGTCTTCGTAAGCACCCATGTGTTACGCAGATATGACAAAGGGACCATTTTGAAAAATCTTTTTGGCTTGGTTCCAGACAGAAAGAAAGCGAGGCTCCACAAAAAACTCGTAGCAGTCCTACTTGACGCTTATGAAGCAATTGGTGGGGTAGATCTCGCCGTAATAGACGCCACCCGCACATATTCAGGTGCAGCCGCAATCAAGGCATTAAACACCAACTTCCTTGTGATGGGTAGGGACGCAGTTGCCGTCGAGACAGTTGGAGCAATTCTTGTCGGTTTGAAGCCTGAGAAAATGCAGGTGATACAAGAAGCTGTGAAGAGGGGTCTAGGTGAGGGAGACATTGAAAAAATTGAGGTTTTGGGAAATCCCATCGAAAGTATCAAAGAAAGGCTTCGACAGTTATAAAAAGCTCAGCAATCACTGAAAACTCAAAGAAGTGTAACAAGCTACGCACATCGTGGATTAAATTTCACTGATAACCGACGAACATGTTCAATGGCTTTCAACTTTTTTCCTTTGTTCTAAGCGCTGTAGGGGGACCCCCATCGTCAGGATTAACTGGCTACGGACCATTGATTCTTCTTACTCCGCTTTTTCTTGCGCTGTATGGCTTCTTTATTTCCATTGGCCAACTCGAAGGA
>JAOUKM010000048.1 GCA_029882535.1 Candidatus Bathyarchaeota archaeon | reverse complement strand
CGGCAGGCGAAGCCCCATATCTAGACGAGTTGGATGCAGAGGCAATCGGCGCTGGTCCAGATGTCACTTGGATGCGAGACGGAGTTGTTTGGCCTCAACCAGGCACTATTGCACCGCCACACGACGCAGGATGGGTAGAGTATGTTGCAGACGCCGCAGCTTTCGCTGAAGCCATAGCTATGAAATTCGAGATCGTAATTCCGCCACCGAAAGGACGCTACGAATGGGCCATAGTGGGCCGCGACTCAGCAGCAGTAGACTCAGCGGGCGCATCCATGGTCACAGCAGCCTTCAAGAACAAAGGAATCGAGCTCGGCCTCAGCGGACTAGACATGCTAGACAACAACTTCGGACCACGAATCCCATACGTACACAACTTCTTCACAGGCAACGGAACCCTACGTGAAAGCTACTACGACCAACTGGAGCGAACAGCATTGAAAGACGACTACTGCCACACCTGGCCAGTAGCCAGCAGCAACATAATCACCGTAGGCGGACCCGCAGCAAACCTAGACTCAGAATACTGGAATGACTTCACAGACGCCTTCATGACAGGCCCACCATTCACCGACCAGTACGGCTACGGACTCTACCTACTTGGCTCATGGGACTACCACTTCCAAGCAGCAAGGTCACCAGGAACCGATTGGGGATTCGGAATAGTCTCGACGTATAAGGACTTGAACGGCACAGTCGGATTCATCGTCTGGGGATGGACCGGAGAAGACACCTACTTCATAACCAAATGGCTACACGAAGGCGGCCTCATAGAGCTGCAAGACATGAACCCATGTGCAACAACAATCAAGCTTGAAATATACTATGGAGATC
Source organism: Candidatus Bathyarchaeota archaeon (assembly GCA_029882535.1). NCBI lineage: Archaea > Thermoproteati > Candidatus Bathyarchaeota > Candidatus Bathyarchaeota archaeon. The sequence continues at coordinate 7,095 of JAOUKM010000048.1, read as the reverse complement.
ATCCACCACGTGTCTACATAGACAGGACATTAGGCACTATAAGCGAGAAACCGCAACATCCAGATCCATAGCTACATCATGCTGGATCAACAAACACCTCTTTTTTTTTGCGTGTGCGCATTTCGAAATATTTCTTGATCTAGGTAAATTCTTTCCTCAAAATATGAACGATTCTTCTACCTGCTTCACCGTCGCCAAACGGGTTCTCCCAGTTGGTGTCAATGTCAAGTATTTTCTTTGCCTTGTCCACAATTTCGTACGGGTTTGTTCCAGCTATCACGTTTGCTCCAACCTCCAAAGTTTCAGGTCGTTCCGTATTATACCTCAAAGTTACGCATGGAACTCGTAAGATGCACGCTTCTTCCTGCACGCCGCCGGAATCTGTTAGAACAAGTTTAGCGTTACTCTCAAGCTGCAGAAAATCCAGATAATCTAATGGTTCGATAAGCATAACTCTCTTCACTTCAATATTGAACACCTTAAGTTGCTTCTTAGCCCTGGGGTGAATCGGATAGACAACTTTGAAACCGAACTCTTTTTGAACAATCTCCAAACCTTTCAGTATCCCCCGAAACCTTTCCGCGTTGTCAACGTTCTCTTGACGATGAACCGTAGCCAAGAAGTAATTACCATCTCCAATGCTTAAACGGCGTTGAATATTGCTCTTTCTCCTTGCTATCTCCAAATTCTGGTAGATGGCGTCAACAATCGTGTTGCCTGTAACAAAGATCTTGTCTTCAGAAATCCCCTCACCTAACAATATGCTCCTAGACTTCTCAGTGGGTGCAAACAACAAGTCCGAACAATGGTCAGCCAAGACCCTGTTGATTTCCTCAGGCATTTGTCTGTCGTAGCTTCTCAAACCAGCTTCTACATGCCCAATCTTGACGCCAAGCTTCACAGCAGCCAAGGCTCCAGCAAGAACGGTGTTAGTATCGCCTTCAACCAAGACAACGTCAAGATCCTCGCTGCAAAACACCTTTTCTATCTCCATCAACATCTTGCCAGTCTGTTCTCCATGACTCCCAGATCCCACATCAAGATTATACTCGGCCTCGGGCAATTCAAGCTGCTCAAAGAAAACCCGATCCATATTATACGAGTAGTGTTGACCTGTGTGAAGGATGAAGTAATCTAAGTCCAAACGCTTACACTCACGAATAACCGGAGACAATTTGATAATCTCAGGCCGAGTGCCCAATACTATCGAAATCTTAATTCTCGACACTCTCCCTTCTTAATCCTTCGACACTTGAAAATCACTGTTCCGCCATGCGTGTATGGCTCTCCAGGTTTCAACACATTGAATATATGCATGCTCCACGCGCGCGTATATATGGGCAATTCTTCCGTTTACATATCTTATTGACCGCTCAGGTTTTTGAAGCTTTGTTTTTCTAGCAATTAGCAGAACCAGACTATCGAGCCTTTTTTGTGATGGGAATTTTGAGTGTCCAGTCTCATTCACTAATCGAAGTTTCTTCCACAAGTCATTTGGAAAGTGATGCTGAATGTTTAATCACAGTTCAGCCAGCGTATGATACCAACCGTATTCATGATAGGTTTTCTTACCATTTTCTGATATAATAAAGTCGATAAACTCTTTGGCTGTTTCTTTGTTTTTTGAGAACCCTATAACAGCTATGCCTGTACTTCTGAAGACTTGAAGATCTCTCGGTAATTCTACAACTTCAATAGTTGCCCTCCATAACTTCTGGAAGGCATCCCAACCAAAGACAGCATCAACTTTCCTTTGGTTAATCAAAGCCATGACGGCCCCACATCCATCAGCAAAATCCGTAACATTCCTTCTTATGCGATCGGTGAGTCCAGCTTTGCTAGAAATGTCATCCCATACTCCTAACAAGCACCCACTAACTGAAATTCCAACTCTAACTCCTTCCCTAGCCAAATCAGAAATTGATTTCATCTTCTTTGGATTCCCCATTGGCACAAGAATAGCAGATCTCCTGTAGCCAACGCTTCTCCTTGTGTGTCTAAGAATCAATCCTCTTTCCTGTGCTTCATCAAGAATGAATTCAGCTCCACATGTCAGTATGTCGCCTCTCTTAAGCTCTGAAATCTCTGAAATGAGGTTTTCAGCTTTCCCCACAGTAAATTCAAAATTCGTGCCAAACTTTGCCGTAAACTCTTTAGCACATTTCTTGACGGGTGGAGCTACTGCACCTGAAGAATAGACATGCAAAGTTTTTTTGTATGACATATCAATGTCTCCAACCTACTCTGTACAACTAGCTTCTTGTACCTATTACGCTTTGCTTAGAGAACTCTTCATCATTTTCTGAAAAGTCTCAAAATCAACGACTTCTTTACATAAGACCAAAAGACGCCAGTAAGATCGAAGCTACTGTGAAGTATATCGTTACAGTAGCTGCATCACTTATCATTGTTGCGAAAGGTCCAGATCCAACAGCTGGGTCTAAGTTAGCTTTCTTGAACAGGAAGGGGAAGCCTGTTGAAATTAAGACAGCGGAAATTATGCTCAGGAACATGGACAGCCCAACGATAAGCCCTAGCGTAGAGTTTTGCCAACCTACAAAGGCAATTGTTGAAAGCAGCAATCCGCACGCTAACGCAAGAGAAAGTGCAACAGCAAACTCTCTTATAAAATAAGACTTCAAAGAGAGTTTTGGGTCAAGAGCTATGCTTCGGACAGCTAGGGTTTCTGACTGAGTGCCAACAGCATCACTTAGATATGCCAAAACTGGGGCAAAAGCTGCGAGAGCCAGCAAGGTGTTCAAAACATGTTCAAAACTGGTTATGATGGAAGCTGTAATTGTTCCTCCCAAAACTCCTATTATGATCCAAGGTAACCTCGTTTTTACCATTGTCAGGGCTGAAGATTTGATTGTGGTGTATTCCTTTCCAACTTTATGAAATATACCACCAAATTTGAAGAAATCTTCACGGACTTCTTCATTGAATATTTGAAGAATAGTATCATAGGGCACAATTCCAAGAAGACGTTTTTCTCGATCAACAACTGGTATCGCTTTTATCTTGTTTGAGAGAGCGAGATAGACGATTCTTTCCTGATGCATCAAAGGATGTATAACAACTAACTTCTTTTTCATGATTTCTTTAACACTAACATCTTTTTCGGAGGCGTGGACTTCTTTAATGGAAACTACACCCTTCAATACGCTACTATCGTCAACAACATACACATAATCTATGGTGTCGAATTTGTTTGCCTTGTCCAAAAGCATCTTCTCAACATCTCTAATTTTCTCGCCAATTCTCACCTGAGGAAATGCTGTAATAATTCGACTTCCAGCAGTGTTAGGAGGGTATCTTTTATTTGGCATGGTTTAAATCTATTCTTTTTCAGTTCATATGAACTTTTGCAGTAAAATGGTCAGAAGAGGCTTCTAGAAAACAGTTCCTTATCTACTTATATCTGCGAAGTACGTTGTATAGAATGGAAGTCAGAAGCGGGATATCAGACTTTTTAGGGTCCTACTTCGGGAGATGTCGCCACTCTGAGTAGGAATGGATCTATTTCTGCATGCATGTAATCATTCAAGACTTTCTGTAATGGATTACCTCAATTGAGAAGGAGTTGGCGAGAGCCATTTAACGCTTAAACCTCTCATTATCCAAATAGTTCAGTGGTGTAGCGGCCTTTGATTCCTATTCGTGACGAGAATCGTTCCCAAACAACCCCTCACATAACACGAATTCTAATACTTGTTAACGCAATAGCTTTCATTCCACTCTTATACTACACACTCTCATACTACGCACTTTTACCTGAAGACAGAGTGATGTATCTGTTTGTAGAGTCGCTCTACGACAACTTCACGATGGTGCCAGCCGACATACTTCAAGCTAAAAATCTACACACGCTCCTTACTTCCATGTTTCTTCATGCCGACATTTTCCATATCGGTGGAAACATGCTCTTCCTCTACATTTTCGGTGACAATGTGGAAGACGCTCTTGGCCACTTTCGCTATCTCTTATTCTATCTAGTCTGTGGCCTTGCAGCGGATTTTGCACACATACTGAGTCTCACAACACTCCCTGAACTTGCCATTCCTACCTTGGGCGCTTCAGGAGCAATCTCTGGCGTGCTTGGAGCGTATATTGTGATGTATCCGAAAGCGAAAATATTGACACTCTTGCTTTTCAGGTTAATCTGGATCGTTCCAATTCCAGCGGTAGTCTTCTTAGGTTTCTGGTTCTTGCTACAACTGCTTTATACGTCGCTCGGTGTAGGCGGTGTAGCTTACTGGGCGCACATCGGCGGCTTCGTTGCAGGTATGATAATGATCTTCGCATTCCGAAAAAAGGCACGCATGCATATAAAAAGCGAGAGTTCGCAAGAGACACCTCTGATTTGAACGCATAAATACAAAAACCTTATTCATAATGAAAATCAACAGGAAGTTCCTCATAGCTAAGTAAAGCATTTAGGATTAGTAGACTCAGATACAAGTGGTGCATGTGGATATGAGTTACTTCGAGCTTTACGTTTCGCATTCCAACATCTTTAGTGGATACCAAAAAGCCTTCAACCAAGCTGACTACGTCGTCGTCGGTGTACCCTTCGACGTGACCAGCACTTACAGAACAGGCTCAAGGTTCGCACCTCTCGCCATACGAGAAGCATCCTTGAACATCGAAACCTACAGCTTCCGCTCAAACCTCGACATAGAAGATTTAAAAATCCACGATCTAGGTGATCTTCACATCAGCAACGACGTAGAAAAAACCTTGAAACGTCTTGAGTACACTGTAAAAGATTTGCTGAAAACCAAGAAAAAACCCATACTCATCGGTGGAGAACACACTCTCACCTTGGGCGCAACGCAAGGCATAGGCGGCAAAAACACTGCCGTAATAAGCCTCGACGCCCACCTAGATCTCCGCAGCCAATATATGGATTTAGCCACAAGCCACACAACCTTTATGCAAAGGCTCAACGAACACGTAAAGCCCGAAAAAATTGTTGAAGTAGGCACCAGAGCCGTCTGCAAAGAAGAATTAACATACGCGAAAAAAGCTGGAATACAATACTTTACAACGAAACAGATACGAGAAAAAGGGTTAGAAGCAACAGTTAAGGCTGTCAGAAAAGCTGTGGAAAACTGCAAAAGAACCTATCTGACAATAGACATGGATGTGCTCGATCCTGCTTTTGCGCCGGCAGTGCAAAACCCGGAGCCAGACGGGGTGTCAATCCAGGTCCTCTTAGACCTTATTTGCAATTTTTGTGACAGCCGCTTGGTTGGTTTAGACTTGGTGGAAGTGGCACCACCCTACGACAAAGGAGTTACGGCAATTCAAGCCGCGAAAATTCTTTTTGAAGCTTTATGCCGTATTGAGAAAGTCCGAAAAAGCTAAGCTTGTTTTACAAGTTTTGCGATGAAAAAACCGTTAGACTCGTGAATATGCGGATACAAGCGTTGACTGCAAGTCTGACCTCTTAGTCCAGGAAGCCCTATTCTGGGCTTGGTTTCTACCAGTGCAAATTCAGAGTTCCATTTCAAAAAGCGTTCAATCAAAACTTCGTTTTCTTCAGTAGTGATACTGCAGGTTGAATAAACTAGGCTGCCGCCTTTCTTAACAAGTTCAGCGCAGTTGTTCAACATTTCCCACTGAATCGCAGCCATTTTCCTTATTGACCGTTTAGAAAGTCGCCACTTAGCCGAGGGCGTTCGACTGAAAACTCCGGTGCTGGTGCATGGCGGATCGAGGATAACAAGGTCAGCCTCGACTTTATGAAAGGGCAAAGGATTATATGCATCCCCAATAATGGGCATGGCAATTTTTACACCCATTCTTTCGATTTCACGTTTCCAAATTCTCGTCCTCCGCTTAGAATAGTCTACTGAGAAGATTTTGCCTCGATTTTCCATTAGTTGAGCTAAATAGGTTGTTTTGGCGCCAGGCGCTGCACAGACATCCAGCACTGTCATACCAGTTTTAGGAGCGGCTACCGCGGCAGCTAGACAACTTGCTTTATCTTGAATGTAGAATAGACCGTTGCTGAAGCTGGAGGTTCTTACTAGAGGCTGCTTATTCTTTATCACCTTGTATGTATGCAACAGCCTTTCTACCTTTTCTAAAATTATTCCTTCACAGCTTATTTTTTTTAGCAACTCTTCTTCGGTCATTTTCAGAGTGTTGACACGAATGTAAGTGGGCGTGTTTGAAAGTGTACTCTCAAAAATATGCAATGCCTCATGACGACCGAACAATTTAAAACAGTATTTCACAAACCAAAACGGCTGAAACATCTGTAAAGAGACTTTTTCTGCATCATCTGAGCCTTCTAAAACCTGCTGTGGCTTTAGACTAAGTAAAGGACCTAAAACCTTCTCAACTTCCTTCAACCTTCGCCATCCTAGAACAGAGCGGCCAATTCCAGCTATGCTTACTGCTCTTTCGTAGCCGTTGTTTCCTCTAATCTTTGTTTCGTAAGTGTAAAGACGCAAAAAAGCAAGATTACTTGGGTGAAAATCGTTGATAGAGTTTGGTTTTAATAGAGAGTTGATCATGTAGTCGATGAAGTTTTGTCTCCTAACAGTTTCCAGCACAAGTTTATGAGCTAAACCTATTGTGTTTGGGCCTTGAATACCTAGCTGTTTTGATGCTTTGACTAAAGCGAGTCTTTCACTTAGTCCTTTCAGCTCAATCCAGCATAGGGTCTCGATGGCTAACGCCCAAGCATCGCGTAGCAACTTCTCACGCACGCACAAATTGATGCAACAGACGATTATTAAAACCTTAACATGCATACTCATCTTTCTATTTTTTTATTTTCCATTTTGAATTTCTCTCAAAAGACTTGATTTCTCTAAATTAGCAATAACAAAAAGGGAGGAAAGGCTAAAAACGAGTTCTTCAGATGTGTTATTCGATGCCAGTTATGGTTATGTCGAAGCTGAAGCTGTCAATTTCACTGATGCCTGATGATACTGACAAAGTTAAGATTGTTTCTAAAACTGAATCGGCACTAACTTGGCTACCTTCGCTGTTCCAGCTTAATGTTATGTACGTTGAGGCTGAAGAGGGGTTCCAGTTGTCGGTTGTCATGTTTAATGTCATGGGAATATTTCCCTCATT